>JAXDJK010000803.1:0-2881 GCA_034665665.1 Acidobacteriota bacterium | reverse complement strand
GAACTCCGAGGAACCCGAGGAACTCCATTGACGTGTCCGCCGCAATCGCGCTACCTTCCTCCCGTCCAAACAATCTGGTTGCGCAGCGCGAGGAGGGTTCCGTATGGCGGTTCGCCGGTCGATTTTTGCCTTGGTCTTTGGGTGTTTGCTGGTCTTTTCCGCCGCGTCCGCGTTTGCTGCCAATGGGCACATCAGCGGACGGATCACCCGCACGAACGGCAACGGCATCGGGGGCGTGATCGTCTCCGTGACCGAGCTCGGGAAGGCCACCCTCACCGATGCCAATGGTGAGTTTTCCTTCGACGTGCCGCCCGGTACGTACTCCGTGCAGTTCGTCGCGGGCGAACAGGTGACGAGCGAGAACAGCGTCGCCGTGACCTCGGGCGGCAACACCCGGGTCGACAAGAAGGTGGACTGGAACCTCAGCATCGCCGAGACCATCACCGTCTACTCGGCCTCGCGCCGCACCGAGCGGGTCGTCGAAGCGCCATCGGCGGTGACGGTCATGGCCACGGAAGACATCGAGGCCGTCGCGGCCTCGGGTCAGGCCGCGCGCATCATCGAGAGCGCACCCGGCGTCGACTTCACGCAGAGCGGTCTGTACGACACGAACTTCAACGCCCGCGGTTTCAACAGCTCGCTCAACCGCCGCATCCTGACGCTGATCGACGGCCGCGACCCGGCCATCGCCTTCCTCGGCGCGCAGGAGTGGGCAGCTCTTTCGTTCCCCGTCGATGAGATGGCCAGCGTGGAGCTGATCCGCGGTCCCGGCTCGGCGCTGTACGGCGCGAACGCGTTCAGCGGCGTGCTGAACATGACCACCAAGCAGCCCCGCCTCAACCAGGGCGGCCGCATCCTGGCCACGGGCGGCGACCTGAATACGCGCCGCGCCGACATCCGCCACGCCGGCAGCCTCGGCGGCGAGTGGTACTACCGCGTCGTCGGCGGCTATCAGAACAGCGACGACTTCTCCCGCTCCCGCAACGCGGGCGTCGAGTATCCGGGCCTCCGTCCCGAGGCACGCCCCCTGGCGCTGGACGAGGTGAACATCAAGTTCGGCGGCCTGCGGTTCGACAAACACTTCGTCAACACCAGCGTCTTCACGGCCGAAGGCGGCTACGCCTCGCTCGAAGGGCCGGTCTTCCAGACCGGCATCGGCCGCGTGCAGGTGACCGACGTCCAGCGTCCGTGGACGCGCGTCAACTACAACACGCGGCACTGGAACGTCGGCGGCTACTACGACTCCCGCAAGGCCGAGGACCAGATCGCTCTCGCCTCGGGCGCGGCTCTGTTCGAAGACTCGCACAACCTCCACGGCGAGCTGCAGACGAACTGGGACTTCTTCAAGAGCCGCGCGCGCGTCATCGGCGGCGTGGCCTGGCACGATCAGGACGTCGACACCGCGAATGACGCCGGCGTGCAGACGCTGATGCTGGAAGCGAAGTCGGAGCAGCAGAAGGCGGCCTTCGGCCAGGTCGAGTTCGACCTGACGCAGAAGGTGAAGCTCGTCGGTGCGGCCCGTTGGGACGATTCGACCCTGCACGAAGCGCAGTTCTCGCCCAAGGGCGCCATCGTCTTCTCCCCCAGCACGAACCATACGTTCCGCTACGGATACAACGAAGCGTTCCAGCGCCCGAATTACTCGGAGCTTTTCCTGGCCGCCCCGGCCGGCGCACCGGCGAATCTCGCGGGCGCGGCCACGCTGAATCCGCAGACGGCGCCGCTGGCGCCGCTCCTCGCGCAGCTCGGCTTCGGTCCGCTGCCGATCCTGGCCCGCGGCAATGACGCGCTCGACGTGGAGAAGGTGAAGAGCCACGAGGTCGGCTACTCCGGCATCTTCCGCGGCAAGGTCTTCCTCACGGTCGATCTCTACAAGAGCCAGCTCAGCGACTTCGTGACCGACCTGCTCCCAGGCGCCAACCCGGCCTTCGCGGCGTATCAGATCCCGGGCACGGTACCGGCTCCGGTGGCGGCCGGTCTGGGTGCGTTCCTCCGCGCGGCCCTCGGCAGCAACTTCGCCGGCCTTACGACTGTGAACGGCCGTCCGGCCCTGGTGCTGTCGTACACGAACGCCGGCCGCGTCGATACGCAGGGCGGCGAGATCGCGGTCAATTACTACCTGACCAACAACTGGCTGGTGGACGCGAACTACGCGCACTTTGATTTCGACGTGAAGGAGCAGCGTCTCGGCGATCAGCTCCTGCCGAACGCACCGGCCAACAAGTTCAACCTCGGCCTGGCCTGGCGCGGCACGAAGCTCGACGCCAAGGTCACGTACCGCTGGATCGAGGAGTTCGACTGGGCCGCCGGCATCTTCGTCGGCCACGTCCCGCAGTACGACCTGGTGAATCTCTCCGGCAACTATCAGCTCACGGACCGCTTCGGCCTCGGCGTGGATGTCAGCAACCTGCTGGACGACGAGCATTACGAGGCGTTCGGCGGCGATCTGATGAGCCGCCGCGCCCTCGCCTTCGTCTCCGTGAACTGGTAAGCACCATGGCCGAAACCATCGTCATCGCCCGCGCTCGCGTCCAACCCGGACGTGAGGACGACATGCAGCAAGCGCTCGAAACGAACGCCGCCGCAAGTCGCGCCGAGGAGGGCTGCGTCTCGTACGCAGTCCTCCGCGGCGAGGCCGGCCTCTTCATGACCATCGAGCGCTGGCGCTCCGTCGCCGACGCCGACCTGCACATGAAGACCCCCCACGTACAGACCCTCTTCGCCACGATCCCGTCGATGCTGGCGGAAGCGCCGGTGATCGAGCGATTGCTCGAGGTGTAGGGGTGCTTCCTTCGTCGAAACGCGTGCCGGACTACGCGAAGCGTTTGGAGTGCGGCGCTGTCCCGCCGCTCTTGTACAGCCATGAGCAGCGCCCGTGGCA
>JAXDJK010000802.1:0-6148 GCA_034665665.1 Acidobacteriota bacterium | reverse complement strand
TCCTCGATGCGCAGGTCGAGCTCGAGGCGGTCGCTGAAACGGACGTTCTCGATGGCCACGTACGTCGTCAGCAGGTCGAGCTCCTCGCCGAGCGGCACTTCCTGCCGGTCGGAGGTCTTGAGCACGCGGTCGACGAAGTGCCGCAACTGCGCGGCCATGCGTCGCGCCGCGGCGGGATCGTCCTCGAGCAGCGCGGCGATGGAGTTCAGGGCGTTGAAGAGAAAGTGCGGATTGAGCTGCAGCCGCAGGAGGCGCGCTCGCGTGCGCAGGAGCCGCGCATCGAGCTCGCCGATGTCCACGGCCCGCTGCCGCCAGGCCAGGTAGCGCTGGTACGCGAGCGCGCTCAGGGCGATGCCGAAGAAGACCAGAAAGTCGAGCGTGCGGCTGCTGGAGAGCAGGAACGCGCGGGTGGCCTCCCACGCTGAGCCGTGGCCCTCGACCACGGTGTAGAGCAGCATTTGCGAGCCGAGGTCCCACAGCGGCGGCACGGCGGCCGCGGCCAGCGCCATGACCAGCACGCTGCGCTTCCAGGTCCGGGCCGCGATCGGCAGGCGCGCGCCGAGGAGCAGCATCACCAGCGTCACCGGCCAGGCGAACCAGTTCGCATTGAACGAGGTCCAGAGATCGCGCCACGCGATCGGCGTCTCGCCAGCCATCGCCGCCATCACCCAGAACGCATTCACCACCAGCAGCACGCCCGGCACGGCACCGATCACGATCAGCACCTTGAGCGGGAGCGACAGGCGATGCGGCATGCCTCCGCCGTGCTCCGGCTCGCGCAGGAGCGGCGTCTCGTCCTCCTCCGCCGTCGGCGTGAGCACCAGCGGACCTTCGTAGGCGATGGTGTTCGCGTCCTGCAGCAGCAACCGCTCGTCCTCGCCGAGGCGCGAGCCGATCTCGCGCACCAGATCGCGCAGCTCCGGATCGCGCGAAATGTCGAACGGCACCGCTAGCGTGAACCGCAGCGCGCCCGGTGACGGCGCGTCCGCCCTCAGCCGGCAACTACGCGTCACCACGTCGCCCGAGCGACGCTGCACCTTCAGCAGCGCATGCACGATCGGCGTGAGGCACGCACCCGGTACCAGCGCCTGCGCCACGTCCGCCGGCAGCGCCACCTCCAGCTCGGGCGTGGCCGGATCGAGCAGCCGCTCGACCGCGATGAACGCGTTCGCGTACGCCACCTCGTCCGCCAGCGGCCGGCGCGCATCGCCCGCCGCCAGCGACTGGCGCAGCAGCGTGCTGAAGCGGCTCAGCAGCGTCTCCGCCGCCGCCGGATCGCGCTCGATCAGCGCTTCCAGCACCTGCAGCTTCTCTCCCACCATCTCCGGCTGGAGCTGCAGCTTGAAGATGTCGAGCTCCGCCTGCGCGATGCGGCGCTCCAGCGCCAGCCGCTCGCGCTCGCGCGCCCACTCCGCGCGGAAGAACAGCACCACGTGCGTGGCCAGCACCGTCGCGCCATAGACCAGGAAGCCGATCGTCAGATGGATCGGCAGGCGCTGCAGCCAGGCCTGCCGCAGCGTCTGCGCCGGATCGTCGCCGGGCGCACCGCTGGCCAGGATGCGCATGCCGAAATAGACGCTCGACTGCACCGCCGTGAAGACGAACGGGGCCACCAGATGCACCGCCACGAAGAGCGGCTTCGACACGCGCTGCCACGCGAACCGTGCCGTCAACAGCACCAGCAGGGGCGCAAGCAAGGCCCACTCGCACCAGCCGATCCAGCCCCACATGATCCGCGCCGGCTTGAGCTGCTCGGTATGCAGGATCGCGCGCGTCGCCACTTCCAGCAGGAGTACGAACGTCCCGGCCACAAGCCACGCCAGCGCGGAGAGCAGCAGGAGCCGGCGATTGCGCATCACAGCCGCCCCAGGAGCGGCTCGATGCGGTCGCGGTAGACGCGGGAGAGCGTGAGGCGCGTGTCGTCCGCCAGCACGACCACGTACTCGCCGTGCGAGGTCGGCTGCAGCTCGCGCACCCGCTCCAGGTTGACGATGGCCGAACGGTGGATGCGCAGGAAGAGCCGCGGATCGAGCTTTTCCTCGAGGCTGTTCATGGTCTCCCGCAGCAGGTGCCGCTCCCGCCCGCCGTTCGACGACACGTGCAGGCGGACGTAGTTGCCGGCGGATTCGAACCAGTCCACCTGCTCGATCCGGAAGAGCAGCGTCCGTCCCTTCGACTTGACCACGATGCGTTGCAGGAAGGCCTTCGGCCGCTGCAGCTGCGCCAGCAGCTCGGTGATGGCGGTAGTGGCCTCCCCCGGTTCCGTGACCACGAGCTGCCGCACGCGGGCAATGGCGTTCTTCAGTTCGTCGCGATCGACCGGTTTGAGCAGGTACTGCACCGCGCTGACCTGGAAGGCCTGCAGCGCGTACTGCTCGAAGGCGGTCACGAAGACGATCAGCGGCCGCACGCCGTCCGGCAGGGCCCGCACGACGTCGAAGCCATCCACGCCCGGCATCTGCACGTCCAGGAAGACCACCCGCGGCCGCAAGGCCACGATCTGCTCGACGGCCTGCTGCCCGCTCTCCGCCTCGCCCGCGATCTCGAAGTCCTCGTAATCGCGCAACAACGAGCGCATGCGCCTCCGCGCCAGCAGCTCGTCATCGACCAGGAGGGTGGGGATGGGCATCGTCCCCGACAGCTTGGGCGTTCCCGTGGCGGCGCACAAGCCGCCTTGTCACGCTTGGGGCCGCGTCGTCACTTTTCCGCGAACGAGGGGCCCTCCCGGGGGGAATGTTGAATGTTGAATGCTCAATGTTGAATGTTGAATTGGCTGCGCCGCGCCGTGCTCAATTCAACATTCAACATTTCCCATTCAACATTCAACATTCCCGCCGGGAGGCCCCCCGTCCGCGCCCCCACCTAAACGCCTACCAGAGCACCCGAACCCCCAACTGAATCTGCCGCGGATCGCCCACGCCGCTCTGCACCGTGCCGTCGAAGTTGAAGATCAGGTTCGTGACCTCGGGGCGGCGGAGGTTCTTGGAGTTGAACAGGTTGAAGACATCGATGGCCGGCTCGATTGTGATCCCGCGGGCCGCGGCGAACTGGCGCGAGAGACGGAAGTCGAGCGAGGAGTACTCGTTGTCCTTGCGGCCCAGGTTCCGCGTCGTCACCGAGCCGTCCGGATTGATGCGGTCCTGCGGCGTCTGCGCATCGGCGCCGCTGGCGGTGATCGACTTCGGCTGCGCCGAGCGATACGAGTAACGCAGATTGAAGTCCACGCCGAGCGGCGCGTTCCAGAGCAGCCAGCTATTCAGGCGGTGGCGCTGGTCGCGATCCGAGTAGCCGTACTCCGCGTCCAGATCCGTGACCTTCGCATAGCGGAAGGAGAACGGATCGCGCTCGTTGTCGTCGTCCGACTTGTCCTTCGAATACGTGTAGTAGGCCTGGAACGAGAGGTTGTGCGTCGGGCGCCGGGTCACGCCGAAGGTCAGGCCCTGATAGAGGCTCTTGGCCGTCGACTCCACCACCGTCAGCACGCCGATGCCGTTCGTCCCGCCCGGCCCGAGGCCGTTGCTCCAGGGGCCGCAGGCAAACGTGCAGCTCGCCGGCGCATTGATCAGCAGCGGATCGTTCGCGTTGCGGAAGCGGGTGATGTGCTCGCCCTTCGCGTAGTTGTACTTCACCAGGAACGCGTACTCCGGAATCAGCTCCTGCTCCCACGACAGCGACATCGCCGTGGTGCGGGGATTCTGAAAATCCTTGTCGAAGACGAACACGTCCGGATGGTCCGGTGCGCCGACGCAGGCCGCCGAAAGCTTGTTCGGATAGACCGGCAGGCAGCCGTCGAAGTTCACCGCGCTGCTGCGGAAGATGGTCTGCCCGCGGCTGCCGTTCGTGGAGCGCGACGACGCCAGCGACAGGCCCGGGATGCGGCCGTAGAACAGGCCAGCCGTGGCGCGCAGCACCTTCTTGCCGTCACCGTTCGGATTCCACGACAGCCCGAGGCGCGGCTGCCACATCGAGTAATCCGACGGGATCTCGCCGTCGGAGGGGAACTCCTGCCCCTGCACCGTCTTGCCGATGAAGGGGGCAAAGAACACCTCGTCCGCCGGCGTGATCGGATCCGGCTGGATCTGCGCTTCCCAGCGCAGACCGTACTGCACGTTCAGATTCGGCGTGGCCTGCCAGGCGTCCTGGATGAACACGGCCGGCTCGGTCTGCGGAATGCTCTGCGTGCCCGCCTCTTCCACCGAAACGTCACCGACGCCGGCCTGCTGCAGGTAGAGGAGCACGTGATTGTTCGTGTGGTGCTGCACGTCGTCGAGGAAGCCGGCCGTCGAGTCGAAGATATAGCGGCCGTTCGCAAAACCGAGGAACGTCTGCACCGAATTCACGCGGTTGTACTCCGCGCCCAGCTTGATCGAATGCGCGCCGCGCAGCACCGACACGTTGTCGTTGAACTGCACCCGCGTGTCGTAATACTCGACGGGGATGAAGAACGGCAGGCCGAAGCGATAGGCCGCGCCGAAGTCGAAAGCCGTATCGGGCAGTGGACGCTGGATGTGGTTGCCGTCCGTGATGAGCGGACCGCCGTACGAGCGGGGACGCTCCTCGCGGGCGTACTGGAAGCGCAGCTCGTTCAGCAGGCTGCTCTGCAGCGACGTGTTCAGCGAGCCGTTGATCGAGTGCGAGAAATCCTTCTCCGTCGCATTCGCGCTGGCACCCCAGGAGTCGACGTCGAACGTGCCGTTCTTCTGCTCCGACCAGGTGTAGTTGTAGCGCAGCGTGGCCGCGTTCCGCGAGCTGACGTTCCAGTCCACCTTGCCGAGGAACACCCGTGCATCGTTCGTCCGCTCGATCGGCCCGTTCTCCGCGGGCGAGCCGAGCGCCGCGAACGCGTTCACCACGTTCTGGTCGATCCGCAGCGGATCCGTCTGCCGCGTCGACGACGCCTTCTGCACGTCCAGCGCGCTGAAGAAGAAGATCTTGTCCGACACCAGCGGCCCGCCCAGCGTGAAGCCGGTCTGGTATTGATTCGAATCGAACTTCGCCGCTTCCGTGCCGTCCGGATTCTGCGCATTCGCGCTCAGCGAGTCGTTCTTCACGACAAAGTGCGCCGTGCCACGCATCTCGTTCGTGCCCGACTTCGTGATCACGTTCACGAAGCCCGACTGCGACCGTCCGAACTCCGCGTTCGCGCCGTCGGCCACGACCACCAGCTCCTTCACCGCGTCCAGATTGAACGTGAAGGCCGGGCGCTGCCCGCCGCGCTGCTCGCCGAAGAACGGATTGTTGAAGTCCGCGCCATCGACCGAGACATTGTTCGAGATACCCTTCTGCCCGTTGATCGACAGCTCGTCTCCGTCCGGCCCCTGCACGATGGCCACGCCCGGCGTGAGCTTGGTCAGGTCGAGGAAGTTGCGGCCGTTGTTCGGCAGCTCCGAGACCGCCTCGTCGTCGATGCGCGTGGCACCTTCGGTGCGCGAGGTCTCGATCAGCGGCGCGGCGGCCGTGACCACGATGGCCTCACTGGCCGTGGTCTGCCCCAGCTTGATATCCACGTCCAGCGTCTGGCCGACCCGCAGCTCCAGGCCCTTCAGCACCTGGCGCGCGAAGCCTTCCAGCGAGGCCGTGATCTCGTAGGGACCGAGCGGCAGCAGCACGCCGCGGAAGCGGCCCTGGCCGTCGGTGACCTGCATCTGTTCGTAATTCGTGGCGGTGTTCTTCAGCGACACCGTCACGCCCGGCAGCACCGCGCCGGTGGCGTCAGTGACCGTGCCTTCGATCACGCCGGTGGTGGCCTGTGACTGCGCGAATGAGACGGTGGCCACCAGGAGGAGGGAAACCGCGAGCAGCAACCGGAGAAGGTACGTTCGACGCATGGCGACGCGCTCCTTATATCGAGACCGGACTGTATTGGACCGGTCCAATGTACGTCGCGGTGACGAAACCGTCAATCCGGGGCCATTCAGCTTTACACGATTACAAATGTAGTCGATACTGATTACAGTTGTAATCAAGCTTCTCCGTCCCCCTCTGTGCCTCTGTGTCTCTGTGGTGAGTCCCCGGTGTTACTCTGGTGAATACGACGGGGGACTCCCCTCAGAGACCCTGTGGCACAGAGGGGGACGGAGAAGCTTGATTACAACTGTTATCAGGATCGACTACATTTGTAATCGTGTAAAGGTGAATGGCCCCGGTT
>JAXDJK010000801.1:0-5114 GCA_034665665.1 Acidobacteriota bacterium | reverse complement strand
TAGTTGGAGGCGGTGGCTCGCGTCAGGCCGGGCGGCGCGAGGGAGGTCCACGGCGGCACGAACTGCAGGACGTCCATCGGTGCGTTCACGACGCGATGCGTGAGCGGCTGCCAGAGGAAGAGCAGCGTCAGCAGGTAGAAGGCCAGGGCGATGCGGCGGGGGAGCGCAATGCCGGCGCGGCGGACGAGGGCGATCGCCAGAATGTAGACGACGCCGACGAGGAGCCAGGCCAGGTTCATTTCGATGTGAGTGTCCGGGACAGTTCGTTTGCCTTCGCGAAGGCTGTGGTGGCGTCGCCTTCCACGATCTCACGCACGAGGGCGAGCAGCGGTTCGAGGTGCGGCGTCAGGTTGGCGCGGTTTGCCTCCAGGATCGGCGACCACACCGCCGCATCGCTGCCGGCCAGTCGAAGGAACGTGGCCAGTCCGCTGCCGGCGAACCGGAGCAGATCGCGATCCGCAAGATAGGCGGCCAGCGCCGTGGAGAGTACCTGCGGCAGGTGGCTCGTCAGCGCCACCGCTTGGTCGTGCTCCGTCGCGTCGGCCCGTTCGCGTACAGCGCCGCAGTCTGCGATGACGGCGTCGACCACCGGATCGTCCGCATCGACGAACCAGCGTTTGCCTGCGAATAGATCGCCGTTCGCCGCGGCCAGTCCGTGCTCCTGCGAGCCGGCCAGCGGATGGCCGGCCACGAAACGCCCGCGGGCGGCATCGCGCAGCGGCTGCATCACGCTGCAGACCGAGGTGACGACTCCGCGCACGTCCGCAAGCTCACCGAGTTGCGCGATCGCGACGTCGACCGGCGTGGCCAGGATGATGACGTCCGCGTCGCCGAGCGCCGCGTCGCATGCGTCGGCTGCCTCGTGCTGCTGCGCATCAGCGAACGAAACGTGGGGGTCGACGTAGCGCACCCGCCAGCCGCGACGTCGGAGGGCGATTCCGATCGACCCTCCGATCAAGCCGAGGCCGCCGATGAGCGCCTCGCGCCCCATTTACTTCGACATCAGGATCAGCGTCCGGTCGACCACCTGCGACGTGGACGAGTCAAAGTACGGCCGCTGCACCGTCACCCGCGGCCGGTTCGGACGCGGCGCGATATCGGCGGCGCGGTAGGCACCCTGCGCCTTCGAGATGTCGGTCGGCGCCTTCATCTTCTCGAGCAGCCCCTTGATGGCCTGGGCATCGGTGGCCAGATCGCCGCTGCGGTAGAACGCGGGCGGCTTGGCGGCGCTCAGATTGTTCGTGGCGTCGGGCGCGACGCCGTTGTAGCCATACTCTTTCGCGTAGTAGCTGGCCACCTCGTCCACCGGCTTGTCGGTGTCGTAAATGGCGATCGGCGGCGGCTCGTTGGCGGGATTGAGCGTCTTGTGCGCCTGCTTGGTCATCTCCGTGAGCTGACCGAGATAGCGCGAGTTCGGATAGACCACGAAGCTGAAGGCCTCGGCTTCGGGCTCGACGTTCTCTTTCTTCTGACAGCCGGCGAGGAGCGCGAGCAGCGCCACGGGCACCAGCGCGTTACGAACGATTTTGTTGAACAACGGAAAACCTCCTGGAGTTGCTGAAACGCGGATTATACGGAGTGGCCGTTGCCACTGTCGGGAAGAACGACGTCGAAGTAATCGGTGACCGGCCGGCCCACCACGGCCGCGAACCGCTGCGAGTACGACTGGATCGAGCCGGACGGCTCGTCGAGAAAGATCCGTTCCACGCGCGAGAGCGGTACGAACATGGTGATCAGGTCGATGTTCGGCTCCTCGTCGCGTGCGATCTGGCGGATCCAATCGTCGAACGAATCGAGGTTGATGGCGCGCATGGTCACGCCCGCGGGCGAAAGCGCCCGCAGCAGCCCGAAGAATTTCTCCTTGGGCGTGATCAGGTTGACGATCACGAGGGACGACGGTTCAAAGCCTTCGATCATGGTTCCGAGGTCGAGACCTTTTCGCTCAGTTCAATCAGCACGCCATTGCCGGCCGCGGGATGGAGGAAGGCCACCCGGCAGCCGTGCGCACCCGGCACCGGCGCCTCGTTGATGAGGCGGAATCCCTGCGCTTTCAGGCGCGCCAGGTGCTGTTCGATGTCGTCCACGCGCAGACAGATGTGGTGGATCCCCTCGCCCCGTTTCTCGATGAACTTGGCCACGGAGGAAGCCGGCCCGGTCGGTTCCAGCAGCTCGATGTTGGAATCACCGACGGAGAGGAAGGCCGTCTTCACGCCCTGGCTCTCGACGGTCTCGACGTGCTCGATGGTCAGCCCGAGGGCCTGCCAGATGGCGGCGCCTTCGATGGTTTTTACGGCGATGCCGATGTGGTCCAGTGTCGGTTTTGTCATTTCTAAACTCCCGTCACATCCGCGCCCCAGATGTGCTTGTGCAACTGCGTCTGGAATCGTGCGGGCACGCGGTCGGCCAGCATCCATTCGGCGAGATCCTTCATCGGCAGCTCGCCCCAGACGGCGGAGAGGAGCACAGTCCAGCGGTCCAGGTGGTGCTCCGTGATGATGCTCCGCGCCCATTCGTAGTCGGCGCGATCGGCGAGGACGAACTTGACCTCGTCGTGCGGCCGGAGCTGCGCGAGGTTCTCCCATCGGTTTTTGGACACCTCGCCGGAGCCGGGCGTCTTCACGTCCAGGATCAGCTTGGCCCGCGGATCGACCGGCGTGATGTCGATCGACCCCGAGGTCTCGATCAGCACCTCGAACTGCTCGTCGCACAGCCGCGCGGTGAGCGGAAAGACCTCGGCCTGCGCGAGCGGCTCGCCGCCCGTGATCTCTACGAGGTTGCAGCCGTAGCCGCGGACTTTCTCCACGATGTCGTCCAGCGTCATCCGCTCGCCGCCGGTGAACGTGTACTCCGAATCGCACCACCGGCAGCGCAGATTGCAACCGGTCAGGCGCACGAACACGCACGGCCGTCCGGCGTGCGAGGACTCTCCCTGGATGGAGAAGAAGATCTCGGTCACGCGCAGCATCGGCGCTCAGTCTATCGTGCGGCTCAGGAGGATGTGAGCGCCGCTGATGGAGCGCTCGGCGAAGCCTTCGCGCTTCCAGAATTGCAGTGCTCGCACGTTCGCGGGAGCGACGGCGATCCAGAGGCGTTTCGCTCCCTCCGAAGCGCGGGCCCACGCCACCACCGCATCGACCGCGCGATGGCCGAGGCCGGCGCTGCGGTGACGGGGATCGAGCATCAGCAGGCCGATCCACCAGTCCGCCACCTCCACGTATCCGCAGAGCACCTCCACCGTGCCGATGAGCGCTGACCTTTCCCAGAAGCCGAATACGTGCTGACGCTCGGGCACCGCGTCGTCCGGGAGGCCGTGCAGGAGGCGGACGGGCGGCCCGGCGTTGGGATCGAGCGCGACAAAGTCGGCGCAGCGCACGTAGAGGTCGTCGATGGCTGGCTGGTCTGCGTCGCTCAGGCGAGTGATGGTGACGTCTGCGAGCTCGATCATGGTGCGTAGACCGTCGGGTCGGCCACGCCGGCCTCTTCGAAGCCTTTGCGGCGGAGAATGCAGGAGTCGCAGTGGCCGCAGGCGGCGCCGCCGGCCGCCGGGTCGTAGCAGGAGTGGGTGAGGCTGTAATCGACGCCGAGCTCCACACCGCGGCGGATGATCTCGGCCTTGGTCATGTGAATCAACGGTGCCACGAGGCGCGGCTGGCCATGCTCCACGCCGCTGCGCGTGCCCTGCAGGATCACCTGCTGGAAGGCGTCGATGAACTCGGGCCGGCAGTCGGGATAACCGCTGAAGTCAACGGCGTTGACGCCGATCCAGATCTCCGCCGCGTCGCGCGCCTCCGCGTAACCAAGGGCGAGCGCGAGGAAAATCGTGTTGCGGGCCGGTACGTAAGTCACAGGGATACCGGGCGCGCCGACGGCGTCCTTCGGGACGTCGATGTCGCCGGTCAGCGCACTCGCACCGAAGACCCGCAGATCAAGCGCATGCACCACGTGCTCCGCCACCCCCGCCGTCTCCGCCACCCGCTGCGCCGCCAGCAGCTCGACCTGATGCCGCTGCCCGTACGTGATGGACAACGCATGGCACACCCTTCCCTCGGCTTTGGCGATGGCCAGGACGGTGGCGGAATCGAGACCGCCGGACAGGAGGATGACCGCGTGCATTCGGGGGCGAATGGTAGTGCAGCTTTAGCTGCCTGGGAGGTAGAGCGAGATCGGCAGGACCTTCGCGAAATGGGTGAAGTCGTCGTCGGTTGTGAAGATCGTGAAGTTGTTGCGTACGGCCACCGCGCAGATCAGGAAGTCGGTGTTGGAGCCCTGGATACCCTTCTCGCGACAGCGGTTGAAGAACGCAGCGGCCTCTTCGTGATCATCGGAGGTTGTTTCCGTGTCTACGAACGCCCGCAGGTGACGGCGGAGACTGTCGAATTGGGCCGGATCCTTGATGCCGGACAGGAGCTCCTGCCGGATCGAACCAATGATCGCTACTCGACCGTCGTCCGCCAGTGACGCCAGTTCCGCACGGATCGAACCATTTTCCGGACGGTACTTCCGGCGGAGCACCAGCGACCAGACGGCGGTGTCGACCAACACCTTCATGGCTTGCGGCGCTGTTTCTTGTAGTCGTACTTCGGGTCGTACTCTATGGTTCCGAAGAGTTCCACGATTTTCGACTGCTGACGGCGCTGAATGTACTCGTGCAGGGCTTCGGTCACGGTGGCCTTCTTCGTCCGATGGCCTCCGATCCTTTGCGCTTCCTCGAGTAGCTGGTCGTCAATCGCGAGATTCGTTGCCATGACGTTATTCTACACAACGACATGTGTAGGGTGAAGTGTGTCGAGATGCGCCTCGCCCAGCTTAGAATGGCGCCCTTATGGCCGAACACAGCGTGTACGAACTGCTCAACCGCAAGCGCCGCGGGGGACCTCTGGAGCCGCGGGAGATCGAGTTCTTCATCGACGGTTTCACGCGCGCGTCGATCCCCGAGTACCAGATGTCGGCGCTGCTGATGGCCATCGCCATCAACGGCATGACCGCCGCCGAGATGGCCACGCTCACGCAGGCCATGCTCCGCTCGGGGGAGCAGTGGCACCTGCGGGACAGCTACGACTTCATCGCCGACAAGCACTCCACCGGCGGCGTCGGCGACAAGGTGTCGCTGGTGC
>JAXDJK010000800.1:0-6056 GCA_034665665.1 Acidobacteriota bacterium | reverse complement strand
GCTCGGGACACGGGTGCTGAACAACAGTCTCCCGAGCGCGCGTGGGCGAGACGCCCACGGGCCCTGCCGGCGGGACGCCAGCGCTCCGTACGTGCACCACGACCCGCGCATCAGATGCCGTACGACTACTCGGCCTGGGGAGCAGCCGTCTCGGCTGCCGCACCGGAGCGCAGGCGTCCCGCCGGCGTCCCGCCGGCGTCCCGCCTGTCCGCCCTCTGACCTTCGTCATCGGTGATCCGCCGCCCCCGTAGAGGGGCGGCGGGTGAGGTCTACCTTCTGCGACCCCTCCGGGGTCAACACCCACGTTCGCGGATCAGCAACCGACACCGCCCGAATGACATCCGTTTCTTCCACCATTGTCAGCGCGCGCGCTGTGAACCGGCTCGCGTGGCGGCTGATGGGCGTACGCTTCTGTTAGGCGGTTCACGCGGATGATAACAAACGAAGAGATGCGGAAGCGGGATGCGGAGATCTCGAAGACGCGGTGGGATACGGCGGTGCTGGTGGCGGTCTGCTTCGTGGTGCTGCCGTGGCTGATGGTGGGGTGGGTGGCGAGCACGGGGACGACGGTGACGACGTCGAGCCGTCAGGGGCGCAACGCGACGGATGACGACCTGTATCGCTACCGGAAGACGGCCATGGGGACGACCATTTTCGTCACGCCGGTGGCGGTGATTCTGATCGTGCTGCGTGGGAGGCAGGCGCGGAAGAGGGAGCAATCCTGAGCTGGCGGGTTGCGGCCGCGGTCCTGCTGCTGGCGATCGTCGCTACCGTGGCATCCGGGCAGCTCTGGCACGGCTCGGCCACGGTGCTGTTCGAGGGCGTGGAGCCGGGTCTGAGCGAGATTCGCGTGGTCACGGGTGGATGGCCGCTGCCGTACCTCATCGACAATCCGGCGCTGTCGCCGGTGGGTAGCGTCTCGGTGGTTGGGGGGATGCTCGGGCTGGATCGAGTTCGGGTAGGAGCGCTTCTTGTGGACCTGGCGTTTTATGGCCTTTTGGCGGCGGGCGGGGTGTACGCGGTGCGCCGGCGGAGGTAGGGCCGGCGCTTGCGCGCCGGCCCTTTCGCGGGAGCGGGAGCCGCGGTTACTTTGCGGCGGCGGGCTGTGAGGCGGGTGGCGGGGGTGGGGCGAGGATGGCGTCCGGGACTTCGTTGCGGACGGCGGGGATGGAGCGGAGGTATGCGTAGACCGACTTCAGGTCGTCGTCGGTCATGGCGCCGACGTTCTGCCAGGGCATCGGGGGGAGGATGGGGCGGCCGGTGCCCATGTGGCGGCCGGTGCGGACGGTCTTGATGAACAGCTGCTCGTTCCAGATCCCGAGGCCGCTGACCTGGTCGGGCGTGAGATTGCGGGCGTAGCTGATGCCCCACGGGCCGGCGAAGGCGGTGTTGGTGATGGCGCCGGACCAGGCCCAGGGGCCGTTGCCGAGCTTCGGGGCGGCCGGCATGACCAGCTTCGAGGGGTGGCCGGAGAGCCGGCGCGAGAAATCGGGCTCCGGGCCGTTCGCGCCCATCTTCAGGGGAGTGTGACAGTCGTTGCAGCCGCCTACCGTGACCAGGTACTCGCCACGGGCCACGCGGGTGCGGTTCTGCGCGATCATCGCGGACTGCGTGTTCTTGCCCGCGGGCGTCGTGTTGCCGGTGACGGCCGCCGCCACCAGGATCGTCAAGGCCATCGCCACCGCGGCAGTGATTGTTTTCGTGCTCATTGTTTCCTCCGACAAGACCGTTTGGATCTGCGAGGAATGTAGGCGCACGCCGCTGCGGCCGTTGCTAAGAGTTCCTTAGGCGGAGATGAAAAGATTGCGAATCGGGCCGTCGATTCGCGGACGCTTCTTAAGTGGATGCTAAGGGCGCGCTGCTGCTCCCATTGCCGACAGCCGCTTCTGCGCGAGCTCGTAGGACGATCCCGGCGTGGGCGTTTTCCCCGTCTCCTTCACCAGCGTGTAGGCCTCGCGGGCTACGTCGTGGATGCCGTAGTTCTCGGCGATGCGGCCGACCACGTACCAGTCCGGACCTTCCACGGCGCCGCTCTTCCGCTGCTCGAGGCTCTGCAGGAGCGTGTCGCGTGCTTCGGAGGACTTGCCGTGCTCGGCGTAGAGTGCCGCCAGGGTGTTGAGGGTGGCGTAGTCGTCAGGCTTGCTGCTGAGCGCCTGGCGTGCTTCGTCGATGGCCGTCTGCAAGGGCAGCTTGCCGAAAAGGGCGAGCCAGGCGTGCTCGTTGTAGTCGCTGGGAATGGCTTCGGCGCTCTCCGTGACCCGGCCGAAATAGGCCACCGCTTCGTCGTACGCGCGGCGATGCGTAGCCTCATTGCCGAGGGCGCGGAGGGCGTGGCGATCGCCGGGCGTGGCGTCCAGCCGCTTCTGCGCGCGAACGCGGGCCTCGTCGTAGCGGTCGAGCTTCGCCAGCGCGCGCATGGCCGCGTTGAATGCCGTGGGCGAGTCCGGATACTTCGCGGCGAGGCGGTCGGCGGCGGCCAGCGTCTCCGGCCACCGTTCCGTCTTTTCGTAGGCGGCGGCCAGGACCTGATCGATCCGCCACTGCACTTCGGGGGTGGCCGTGGCGCGCGCTTGCTCCAGGATGGGGATGGCGATGACGGATTCTTTCTTTCCGGTGCGCATCAGCGATGCGGCGGCCAGGGTGATCTCCTCGGCGGAGGCGTCCTTCCCTTTCTTCCAGAGCGTGACGAACGGCTCGGCGGCAACAGGATCGTCCTCGTCGTAGCTGCCGCTGGCATCGTCGCGGGCCCAGTCGAGCCACTTCTTCGCGGTGGCGAGCTTGCCCGCCTGCGCCAGGCGCAATGCGTGATAGCCGACCAGCGAGCTCTCGCGCATCATGCCCGCGATCCGCAACGCGCCCTTCTCCCGGATGACGTAGAACGTCAGGTCCGAGTCGCCGCTCTTCCCCGCCGTCCCGCGGCCGCGGACGCGCCAGCCGGTCTCCTCATCGCCCTCCTGGGAGAACTGCAACATGGCCATGGCCACGTCGAGGTACAGCGGCGACTCCGGCTGGTCGACTTCGGCGGCGGAGCCGGTGATCTGGCTGATCAGGGCGTCGCGTCCCTCGACGTCATCGGCCAGGGCGATGACGTCTTCCGTCAGCAGCTCTTTGACGAGCGTCGTGCCGTCGCCCTTGAGAAATGCCGACATGAAACGGGCGAAGATCGCGCGAGGGTCGCCCGGGTCGATGGTCCGGTCTTCGTAGCGGACGGTCTTGCGCAGCATGTCGGCGCGCGCGCGGAGGTCGGCGGCATTCGTGGCGCCCTGCGCCGCCGCTTCGAGCAGGACGGTGGCCGGCGCGTAGAGCCGCAGAGTGACGAGTGACTGGCTCGCTTCGGTCAGTGCGTCACGGCGCGAGGTCAGCTCCAGCGTCTTCGACGCCTCCACGGCCGCGGCGCCGCCGTCCAGGGCCGCGATCGCAACCAGCTTCATCGCAGCCTTCTTCTTGCTTTCGGTGGTCGTGGCGCAGAGCGCCTTCAGTTCCGCGAAACGGCCGGTGCGCGCCAGGAGGGGCATGAGCAGCCCGTCGATGCCCGGCGGGTTGCCGATCTTGTCCTTCTTCATCGATTCGTATTCGGCGATGGCGTCGGCCAGCGGCGCGTTGCGGCCGAAGTGGCCGTTGTCGCCGAACTGCAGCACCATGGCCATCTCCGCCCGCACCCGCGCGTCCATCGGGGCGAGCTCCCTGGCCTTGCGGTACTCCTTGATGGCAGCGATGCGGTCGGAGCCCTTCTTGCCCTCGCGGCCGACCAGGTCGTTGAAGAGGGTCAGCCCCAGCATGGCGTGCGCGTGCGCCGACTTCGGATCGACCTCGACCGCCTTCTGCGCTTCCCGCCGTGCCGCCGCGCCGAAGCCGGCCTCGAGCAGCGTCCGGGCGATGTCGATGTGGTGCAACGCCTCCTTCGGATGCAGGCCGGTCAGCCGGCGGTGCTCGGCGATGGCCAGCCCGACCTCGCCCGCGTCCGTATGCTTTCGCGCGATCTGGTCGAACATGAGGAGGACCGGCTTCTCCGCCTCGAGCCTGGTCACGCCCTCGCGCACTTGCTCGTACTGTGCGGCCGTGATGCGCCGCGGGCCGGAGTCGAGCCTGTAGTCGGCGAGGATCATCCCGTCGGGAGCGGCCGTGTATTTCCGCTCCATCGTGGCGGTGCCGAGCTTCACGGTTTCGCTCTGGGGCAGCTCCCGAATGACGTAGCCGGGCGGCGGCTGGATGCGGTAGTGCAGCTCGGTGGCGTAGGGCTTGGTGAAGACGTAGTCGGCCTTGCGCGGCTTGCGCTCCTTCTCCGCTTCCGTTGCCGCTTCGTCGTCCGGATCGGCGCCGTGGAGATCCCACGGCATGTCGCCGGTCAGGCGATTGAGGAAGATCGCCACGGCCGCTTCGCCGCCGTCGGTCTTGCCGCGCGCGCATTCTTCGGCTTCGATGCGGATGCGGAAGGGCTTGGTGAGGTCGCTCGCGTCACTAACCTCGGACTTGGCGAGCTTCTTGGCCGCGTACGCGCGCTCCGCGTATTTCGTCAACTGCTCGGTGCGCGTCTTCGCATCCATGGTGGCGAAGTTGCGGCGCGAGGAGCGCTCGTCGGCGCCGTAGTACTCGGACGTTTCGATGACCCGGGCGGCGGTCTCCTCGGAGAGGATGAACTCGCGCGTTTCCACGCTACGGTTCGCCAGCGACTCGGTCAGCGGCACGCGCACCAGCGTGGTGGTCTCCGGACGCGCGATCAGCGCGAAGCGGCCCTGGTCCTGCTCGGGCAGCTCGCCGGCGCGGGCGTATTCATCGGTCGGATCCATCCAGAGCGGGTCCGGACCGTCGGTGACGACGATGACGTGATTGAAGTAGCCGAGACCGGGGAGATCGGGCTCGACGTCATAGCCGACACCCGCGCGCAGCAGCACCGTGTGAGCCGGCACGCCGGCTTGGCGCAGCATGGTGACCACGAGCGTCGCCTTGTCTTTGCAGTCGCCGTACTTGTTGGCGAGCGTCGACGCCGGCGGCCGCGGGACGATGGAGCCTTCACCGAATTCGACGCCGGCATAGCGGATGTGTGCGACGTGGGCGAGGATGCGCGCGGCGATCTCGCGCGGCTCCTTCGCGTCGCCCACTACCTGTGCAGTCAGCTTGGCCAGCGTGTCGTCGCCGATCTGCTTCTGGACGATGCCGTCGTAGCGGCGGGCTACTTCCTGCCAGGACTTGCCGGTGGAGTAGGCGACGTACGAGCTCTGCGCGGCGGCTTGCGGTGCGTTCCACTCGCCGCGCTCGACGGCGGCAACCGGGCTGGCGTCGAACACGAGGCGGCTGGTGCCGTTCTCCTCGGTGCGCACGGGCTGGATCTGCGGCTTGGTCTCGTTGTTGAGGCGGATGCTCACGGAGGCGGGGTATTCGAGGACGATCCGCGCCTGCTGTACGGCGATGTTGCGGCCGAAGTGCAGGCGGTCGGTGACGCCGGCGTCGTGGAGCGGGTTCTTCTCGTGATAGGTGATGACCTGTTCGACGACGGAGCCCGGCGCCACGGCCGGCAGCGGTCCGCTGAGGACGCGCGTGTCGCTGTACATGTCGGGCTCGTCCTCGGCGTCGCCGGTGCCGAAGGACTTCTGGTCGAGGCGATGCACCGTGCCGTCTTTGGTGATCACGCGTGCGTCGATGGAGGGCCGCTCGTGGTACCACGGCGACCAGGGCGCTTCGATAGACGACCAGGCCTCGGCGCCGACTTCATTGACGACGCGGTAGATGAGGCGCTCGGTCCGCGTGGCCCGTCCTTCGGCGTCGAACACGACGTGGGATTCGTCGAGGATCAGCACCACCCCGTCCGTCTCCGCATCCTTCGTGGTCACCTCCTCCGCCGCTTTGCGCAAGACCTCGGGATCGGCACTGAACGGCGCCCCGTTCCACGGCTGGTCCGCAAGGGCAGAAAGGGCAGAAAGGGCAAGGAAGGTGAAGGCCAGGACGGCCCCGCCGAGACGAGAAATGGACATGTAGGCTCCGGTTGGATCGGTTTTGGACGCGATTGAGGCGCGCCATCGTAACAGGGAGGGGGGCGCGGTTTGTCATCCCGAGCGTCG
>JAXDJK010000799.1:0-3831 GCA_034665665.1 Acidobacteriota bacterium | reverse complement strand
CCACGTTGCGCCTTGAGGCATACTAGGCCGAGGCTGTGAGGGATGGTCCCTTGCTGCCTGGCTCTGAGTGCGCGCGTACTCTTCATCCATTTCGTCGGCGGTTTTCCGCCGCATAAGGAGGGGTTGTATGCGTCGCTATGCAAGTGCTGCGGTGTTGGTGCTTTTGGTCGCGGGGAGTGCCTACGGTGCGCCGCGGGAGAACCGGGAAAACCCGGCCCTGAAGCTCGTCAAGCGTGTGGTGAAGTCACTCGGCGATGGGATCGTGATTCCGTTACCACCGCCGAAGCCGTAGGTCATGCGCTGATCCGGAAGTCTCGCTCCGGGTTCGTCCGGAGCGAGACGATGTACTCGCGGATGTCGCGGACGTTCTCGGCGGACGCGGTCTTGTTCTCGAGGATAGTCGCGAAAGGCCCGCTTACACTCGGCGAGAAGAGTCAGCGAGTCGTCGAACTGTTCCATCTCCTGAAGCGTGACCGCGAGCGCCAGGCGGATGAGCGCTCGATCGTGGTCCAGCGTCCCTCTGCCCCCGAGCATCCTTTCGGCCTTGCGGAAAGCATCCTCGGCGGCTTTGAACTGGCCAACGAAGCGCAGGTACTTGCCGTAGTTCTTCAGAGCTTGCGCCTTCATCTGAGCGAGGATCACGCTCGGGTATGCGTCAGAAGGAATGGTCTGAACCAGTTGTACCGCCAGTTCCGCGAGGGCGCCGGCCTGCACGGGACTCTTCGTCAGCAATTTCTCGAAGAGAGAGCCGACGTAGTCCAGGGCGCCTACATTCTGGAGGTCCGGGTGATTCGCGAGGCTGACCCACTTCTCATGCGGGGTCCCGGCCACGATCAAATCGACGATGACCGGAGCGGCCTTTCGCTCCTCCTCGAGCTGGCGACGAGTCTCGGTAAAGCGTCTTAACTTCTCAGGACTGATGCGGAAATCGTCGTCCTCATATTTCACCTGGACGCCTCCCGCCGCGTCACACCCGCCGCGAGCGCCGCGGACAACCATGCCCTGTCGTTCGTTCTCGTCCGGTAAAGCGCGGCCAGGAGAACCTCGTCGATGAGCTCCGCAGCTTCATCGGCCGGCACGGCTCCGAGCACCGGCAAGGTTGCCAGATACTCGAAGGTATCTATATAGGCCTCTTCCGCGTCTTCTGTTCGCTTGACGAGAAGGGGGAACATGGAAGAACGGTATCACCGCGCCGTGACGGCAGTAAAGAAGTAGCGCCTTATGACGCGGATAGGCGTCTGGTCGCGCCGGCTTTATCGCGTAACCTCTCCGGTCATGAACTGGCTGATCAAGAACTTCCTGCGCGGGCTCGTCATCGTCGTGCCGATCGCCCTCACGGTCTACCTGCTCTACCGGAGCTTCCTGGCCATCGACCGGCTGCTGAATCTGCCGGTGCCGGGGCTCGGGCTGGCCATCCTCCTCGGCGCACTGATCGCCATCGGTGCGCTGGCCGGCAACTTCGTCGGCCGCAGCGTCCTGCGCGGTACCGAGGCCGTGTTCACCAGGGCGCCGATCGTGCGCATCATTTATGGAGGCATCCGGGACCTCCTGGAAGCCTTCGTCGGCAACAAGCGCCGCTTCGACCGGGCGGTCTCGCTCGACGTCACCGACCACGTGAAAGTCTTCGGCTTCATCACCCGCGACGACCTTTCCTCCCTCGCTTTGCCGGGACACGTGGCCGTCTACATCCCCTTTTCCTACACCTGGGACGGTTGCCTGCTGGTGGTGCCGAAGGAGCGCGTGACCCCGGTCGAGGCCGACAGCGCCAGCATCCTGGCCATGGTCGTCAGCGGCGGCGTTTCTCGCGGATAGCAAATGAGGGGCGGCGAACTTGCAGGGAACGGGCGCTGAAGTGAGTCCCCTTGCAACACACCGGATTTTGAATATGATGCGGCTTCGTTGCGCGTGCCTCGCGTGCGACAAACCCACGGCAGCAAGCACTCCTGCCCCTTCACGTTTCTAAATCACTGAACAGCGGACGGTAGCAGCCTCGATGGCGCAGATTTTCCACCGTAGTGCCAATACTCTCTCGCGCGCCACCATTTTCGGTGCGGTCTTCATCGCTGGGTTCGTGCTCTGGGTGATCGGCGGCATCGTCCGTTCTCCCTACTTCACGAACCAGGGCATCCACCGAGAACAGCCGGTGCCGTTCAGCCACCAGCACCACGTCGGCGGCCTCGGCATCGATTGCCGCTACTGCCACACCTCGGTCGAGACCTCCAGCTTCGCCGGCATCCCGCCCACCTCCACCTGCATGAACTGCCACGCCCAGATCTGGACGAACGCGGCCATGCTCGAGCCGATCCGGGCCAGCTTCCGCGAGAACAAGCCCATCATCTGGAGCCGCGTGCACCGGCTGCCCGATTTCGTCCACTTCAACCACAGCATCCACGTCAACAAAGGCATCGGCTGCGCGAGCTGCCACGGCCGCGTGGACAGGATGAACCTCATCTATCAGGCCTCACCGCTCACCATGGAGTGGTGCCTGAACTGCCATCGCAACCCGGAGAAGCAGATCCGCCCCCGCGAGGAAGTCTTCAACATGGGCTGGCAGCCGAAGAATCAGGAAGTCGAAGGTCCGCGTCTGGTCAAGGCCTACAACGTCCAGAAGTTGACGCACTGCTCCACGTGTCATTACTAAGGAGTTGACGGTTGGCGGTTGGCGGTTGGCGGGAGAAACGGCCAATCACCAGCCGATCGTGCTGAACGGGTTTTCCCGCCAACCGCCAACTGCCAACCGCCAACTGAAAAATCATGAGTGATCGTAAAGAACTGAACTTCACCGAGTTCCGTGCGCGCGTCGGCGACCTGCGCGGCAAGGAGTTCTGGCGCAGTCTCGAGGAGCTGTCGCGCAGCGACGTCTTCGACGAGTTCATGCACGAGGAATTCCCCCAGCAGGCCATCGCACTGGACAAGGGCGTCGACCGGCGCAACTTCATGAAGCTGATGGGCGCATCGGTGGCGATGGCCGGGCTGTCCGCCTGCCGCCAGCCCGCCGAGGCCATCATCCCGTACGTCAACCAGCCGGAGAACCTCATCCCCGGCAAGCCGATCTACTTCGCCTCGGCGATGCAGCTCGGAGGGGTGGCCACCGGCGTCCTCGTCGAGAGCCACATGAACCGGCCCACGAAGATCGAGGGGAATCCGGACCATCCGTCCAGCCTCGGCGCGTCCGACGCCTTCATGCAGGCCTCCATCCTCGGCCTCTACGATCCCGACCGCTCGCAGGTGGTACGCAAGTACGGCGACACGACCACCTGGGGCGACCTCCTCGGCGCGCTGCAGCCCGTCCTCACCTCGGCCAAGACCAACGGCGGCGGCCTGCGCCTCCTCACCCAGACCATCACCTCGCCGACCCTCGGCGCTCAGATCCAGGCCCTCATGACCCAGTACCCGGGCATGAAGTGGCACCAGTGGGAAGCCGCCAATCACGACAACGTCCGCGAGGGCGGCCGGCTCGCCTTCGGCTCCTACGTCAACACCACCTACGACTTCACCAAGGCCGACATCGTGGTTTCCCTCGATGCCGACTTCCTGGACGAAGGTCCCGGCCACCTTCGCTACGCCCGCGACTTCGCCTCGCGCCGCAAGATTCGCAAGGGCGAGAACCGCGGCATGAACCGCCTCTGGGCGATTGACGCCGGCATCACCAGCACCGGCTCCATCGCCGATCACCGCATCGCCATCCGTCCCTCGCAGCTCGAGGCGTGGACGCGGGCCATCCTGGGTGGTACAGGCGGCGGCAACCCGGTCGCTCCCGCGCCGGACCACCAGAAGTTCCTCAACGCGCTGATCAAGGTTCAGCTCGCCCACCGCGGCAGCAGCGTGGTC
>JAXDJK010000798.1:0-2695 GCA_034665665.1 Acidobacteriota bacterium | reverse complement strand
GCACCAGGAAACTTTCCAGGTGCACCAGGAAAAGTTCCAGGTGCACGACGAAAAGTTCCAGGTGCGCGACGAAACTTTCCAGGCGCACGACGAAAAGTTCCAGGTACACGACGAAACTTTCGTGGTGCACGACGAAACTTTCCAAGTGCGCGACGAAACTTTCGTGTTTGGGAAGAGACGTTTCCTGTTTAGGAAGACAAGTTTCCTGTTTACTCAGAGAGGCTTCGCGTTAGACCTTCCACGCTCACCGGAATCGCCGAGGGTCTACGCGAAGCGTTTGGACTGCCGGCAGCTTTCTGCCGCTTTTGTACAGCCACGAGCAGCGCCCGCGGCAAATCACTTCTTCGCGTATTTCTTCAGCGCCGCGGCCAGCTTGGCACCCTTGAGGAACTCCTCGCGGACGTACTGGCCCTTCTTGAAGCGGTAGACCGTCACGCCGGACGGCTCTTCGAGGAAGAAGTGCGTGCCGAAGGCGCTGGCGCGGTAGGTGACCTGGCGCTTGCCGTCCTGCGACAGAGACGAGAGGAAGAGCGCCATCGGGTGGGCCAGGGTCTCGGGTGCGACGACGGCGGGCGCGGGCGGGGACGCCTTCTTCTTCGCCGGCGCTGCGGTGGCGGCGACGGCGAGCGTCAGGAGGAGGATCACGGCCAGGTTGCGCATGAGCCGCTGATTGTATTCTGGGCGGGTGATCTACGACGGACCTGCTGACGCAACCTCGACCCTCGTGCTGGCCCACGGCGCGGGCGGGGCGATGGACACGCCGTTTCTGACCACCGTGGCCCGCGGCCTCGCCGCGCGCGGCGTGCGCGTGGTGCGCTTCGAGTTCCCGTACATGGCCGCCCGGCGGGAGGGAAAGCGAGGGGGGCCCGATCGCCAGCCCGTGCTGCTCGACAGCTGGCGGCGGGTGGTAGGGGAGCTGGGAGGGGGCGAGCGCCTCTTCATCGGCGGCAAGTCGATGGGCGGGCGGATGGCCACGATGGTGGCCGACGAGCTCGGCGTGCGGGGGGTGGTCTGCTTCGGTTACCCATTTCATCCGCCCGGCAAGCCGCAGCAGCTGCGCACGGCGCACCTGGAGACCCTGCGCACGCCGATGCTGGTGCTGCAGGGCGAGCGCGATCCGTTCGGGACGCGCGCCGAGGTGGGGGAGTATTCGCTGGCGAAAACGATCGAGGTGGAATGGATTGCAGACGGCGATCATTCTTTACGTCCGCGGGCTTCGTCCGGCAGGACCGAGCCGCAGAACGGCAATGTGCCGCAGAACCTCGAACGTGCCATCGAGCTCGCGGCGGCTTTTATTGCCGTCCGGGAGCGCCACGGACACGTGACGTCCACGCCGCTTTCCTGATAGAGTGATTTCCGCCTATGCGTCCCAGAGTACTGATCGTCGAAGATGACTCCACCACCCGGGCAGCCCTGCGCACGATCCTCGAGCGCGAAGGCTGCGAGGTGGTGCTGGCCGTCGACGGCGAAAAGGCGGTCGGGTTCATCGCCCACGCCAGCTACGACGCGGTGATCCTGGACATCGTCCTGCCGAAAATGAGCGGCACCGACGTCATGGAGTACATCGCCAGCACCCGCCCGACCATGCTGGAGTCGGTGATCGTGGTCACCGGCCTGGAAGTAGGGGAGATCCGGAAGCTCTTCCCGACCGTCTGCGAGGCGCTGTCGAAGCCGGTCATGCCGTCGCGGCTGATCGCGGCGGTCCGCCGTTGCCTCGGCGCGGCCAGCACGGTGCGAGTAGGCATCGCCGTCGCATGAGCGACGGTTCGTGCCACGGTTGACCGGAACTCTCACACCCAACGAAGCTTCCCGCCTTCTCGACCTCTCTCCCGAGTTGATCGACGCATTGCTTTCCAGCGGCCGGGTGCTCTGCCGGGTCGATCGCGGCCAGCCGCTCATCCCTCTCGACCAGCTGGAGATGTTCTTCCGCGACGCGCTGATGGCGGTCTACCAGGTGGAGAGTGGCCTGGCCCTCGGCGCCGCTCCTCCCGCGGAGCCGCAACGGGCCGAACCGGTGGCCGAGCCGGAACCGGAGCCAATCGCGGCGGAAAAGCTCCCGGACGTACCCATACCAATGGTGGTGGATACGCCGCCGCCGCCCGCGATCCCCGTGGAGAAGGAAGAGGCGGATCTCCGCCGCTCCCCCCGCTACGTCCCCCGCCGCCAGATCGACGGCTTCTTCAACGAGACGCGGTTCTCGATCGTGCAGATCTCCGAATCGGGGCTGCGCATCCGCCACCGCTCGCCGCTCCTGCCGGGTGAGGAGGCGAAGGTCTCGTTCGCGCTGATCGGGCCTGCGCAGTCGGTGGTGATCCGGGCCCGCGTGGTCTGGACCAGCATGGCCCAGTCGAACGGGGAGACCTTCTCGATCAGCGGCCTGCGCGTGCTCGAGCACGCCGATCGCCTGGCTACGGCCGTGGCCATGCTCCGCGCCGCCCACGAGCTCCAGCCGGAGCGCCGCGCCCGCCAGCGCCGCGCCGAGGATGCGGTCTTCACGCTGGAAGGCGTGGCCGACGACGAGATCGCCCGCGTGGTGACCGCCGTGCAGAAATTCGCTGCCGATCCCATCGAAGCCGGCCGCTGGCAATCGCGCGGCCGCTTCGCCATGTCCGACGCCACCGTCCGCCGCGCCGCCCCCGAACACCCCCGCGAGCGCGAAGAAGTCCTCGGCATCTGGGAGTACCTCGACCGCCAG
>JAXDJK010000797.1:0-4737 GCA_034665665.1 Acidobacteriota bacterium | reverse complement strand
TTGGGCCGGAACTTGTTCGAGCCGCGCACCATGCTCATCGACTCCGTGCCGCCCGCAATGATCTGGTCGGCCATGCCGGCCATGATTCGCTCCGCGGCCATGGCGATCGTCTGCGAGCCCGATGAGCAGAAACGATTCACGGTGGCGGCCGGAACGCTGTCCGGCAGACCCGCTCTCAACGCGGCAATGCGTGCCACGTTGATCCCCGACTCGCCCTCGGGT
The DNA here is from genome assembly GCA_034665665.1 of Acidobacteriota bacterium. Lineage (GTDB taxonomy): Bacteria > Acidobacteriota > Thermoanaerobaculia > Gp7-AA8 > Gp7-AA8 > DASWOB01. The sequence goes on along the minus strand of JAXDJK010000797.1, from coordinate 4,515 downwards.
GTGGCGCAGCCGATCAGCACATCGTCGACGTGTGCCATCTCGAGTTGTGGCGTCGAGGCCAGCAGCGCGCGGATCACTTCCGCGGCCATGTCGTCCGGCCGCGTGGTGCGCAGCGAGCCTTTCGGTGCTTTTCCTACGGCGGTGCGCAGCCCCGCCACGATCACTGCTTCGTTCATGAGTGTTCTCCGGGTTCAGTTGTAGTTCAGTTGCGGAGCGGCTTGCCGGTGTCGAGCATGTGGCGGATGCGGTCGTGCGTCTTCTCCTGGCCGAGGAGCTCCACGAAGACCTCGCGCTCGAGGTCGAGGAAGTGCTGCTCGTCCAGCCACTGCCCGGCCGACAGCTCGCCGCCGCAGAGGATGCGCGCCAGCCGGCCGCTGATGAAGGCGTCGTACTCGCTCATGTAGCCGCCCTGCTGCAGCACGTAGATGCCGGCCTTGAGTCCGGCCAGCACATCGCGTCCAGCGGCGAAGCAGCTCTGCTCGCGTGCCGGCGGGGCGTAGCCTTCGGCGCCCAGCGCCAGCACTTCCTGCTTCGCCTCGTGCAGCAGGTGATCGCGATTCATGACGATGCGATCGCCTTCGCTCAGAAAGCCGAATGTCCGCGCCTCGGCGGCGCTCGACGAAACCTTCGCCGCGCCGACCACCTGCATGACGTTCTGCACGTACGGCAGCGGATCGGCGCCCGGCGTCTGCTTCATCGCCGGAGAGACCACGCGCCGGACCATCTCCTTGCAGCCGCCCGCGCCGGGGGTCAGGCCCACGCCGCCTTCGACGAGGCCCATGTAGGTCTCGCCCGCGGCCACGATCCGCGCACCGGCCATCGCCACTTCCACGCCGCCGCCGAGCGTGCGCCCAAACGGCGCGGTGACCACCGGCTTCGTGCAGAAGCGCACGCGCATGAGCGCGTCCTGCACCTCCTTCACGGCCGCGGCGGCATCACCGGCCAGACCGGTGGCGAGGTTCGCGCCGACGCAAAAGTCCGCGCCGTCGTTGCCGATCACGAGGCCGGTCCAAACGCCGCGTTCCACTTCCTCCACGGCTTGGACGAGCATCGCCCGGATGTCGGCGTCCAGCGTGTTCATCTTGGTGTGGAACTCGAGGCAGAGCACGCCGTCGCCGAGGTCCCGCAGGCTGGCGCCTTTGTTCTCGACGATCACCGGGCAATCCCGCAGCACGATCTGCTTCGGGTCCTTCGCGATGGGCACGTACGATTTCGAGGCGGGATCGTAGACCTTGCCGTCGCGATAGAAAGACTCGTTTCCGGCGGCGAGCATCTCGCGCACCCACGGGGCGACGGCCACGCCATCCGCTTCCATCGCGTCGGCCGTGGCCTTCACGCCGAGGGCGTCCCACAGCTCGAACGGCCCGAGGTCGTGCGAGAAGCCCCAGCGCACGGCATTGTCGATGTTCACCAGCTCGTCGCTGATCTCCGGGATGCGGCGCGACGCGTAGCCGAGGGCGTTGTAGACCGCGTGGCGCGCCATCTTGCCGGCCTTGTCGTCCTGCTGCAGGACAAAGGCGAGGCGCTTGGGCAGGCTGCGGATCTTCGCGGCCTCGGCCAGCGAGGGGATCTCCGGCTCCTGGCGCGGACGGTACTCGCCCGTGTTGAGGTCGAGGGTGAGGATGGTCTTGCCATCCTTCTTATAGAAGCCGCCCTCTTTGGTCTTGTCGCCGAGGCGGCCGCGATCCGTCTGGCTCTTCCGCAGCGCTTCCATGCGCGGCGAGCGGAGCACCTCACGCGATTCGTCGCCTTCGATCAGGTCGTAGAGGTTCGAGGCCACGCCCATGGCCACGTCGAGGCCGACCAGATCCTGCAGCCGGAACGCGGCGGTCTTCGGGCGGCCGATGAGCGGGCCCGCGATGGCGTCGGTCTCTTCGATCGTGTAGCCATGCTCGAGCGCGAAGTCGTTCAGCGCCGCCCCGCCGACGGAAGCCAGCCGGTTGGCGATGAAGTTCGGCGTGTCTTTGCAGAAGACCACGGACTTGCCGAGGCGATGCTCCGCGAACTCGCGCACGAAGGCGATCACGTCCTGCGACGTCCGCGGCGTGGGAATCACTTCCAGCAGCTTCATGTACCGCGGCGGGTTGAAGAAATGCGTGCCGAGGAAGTGCTCCTGGAACGATGCCGAAGCCTCGGCGGCAATCTGCGCGATCGGCAGGCCGGAGGTGTTGCTGGAGACGATGCTGTCCGGCTTGCGCAGGCGATCGATACGCCGGACCAGATCGCGCTTGATGGCCAGGTTCTCGACGATGGCTTCGATGATCCAGTCACCCTCCCCGATCCACGCCTCGTGCTCGTCGAGCTTGCCGACCGTGACCAGGCGCGCCGTCTCCGGCGTGTGAAACGGCGGCGGCTTGTGCTTGAGGATGCGATCGAGCGGCGGCTCGACGATGTCGAGGAGATACACCGGGATCCCGGCGTTCGCAAAATGAGCGGCAATCCCGCCGCCCATGGTCCCCGAACCGATGACCACGGCCCGGGCGATGGTGAATGACATTCAGCCTCCTAAATGGCGCTTTCCTCCGTCCCCCTCTGTGTCTCTGTGTCTCCCTGTGAGTCCCCCGGCGGGTCGTGCACCGGGGACCGGGGGACTCACAGGAGACACAGAGACACAGAGGGGGACGGAGGAGAGACGGGAAACGTCAACTTTCTTCTCTCAACACTCTGCGCAACACTTTACCCACAGCCGACTTCGGAAGGGACTCGCGCAATTCAATCTGCGCGGGGCGCTTGAACTCGGCCAGGTTCTCGGCGCAGTGGGCGCGGAGGTCGTCGATCGTGGCGGCGGCGTCCGGCTTGAAGACGACGTAGGCTCGCACCGCCTCTCCGCGGTAGGCGTCGGGGACGCCGATGACGGCGGCTTCCATGACCGCGGGATGGGTGAAGAGCACCGACTCCACTTCGCTCGGATAGACGTTGAAGCCGGAGACGATGATCATGTCCTTCTTGCGCTGGACGATGTAGCTGAAGCCGTCCGAATCCATCATGGCCACGTCGCCGGTGTAGAGCCAGAGCCGGCCATCCGCGTCGGCGCGCAGCGTGTCGGCCGTCTCCTCGGCACGGTTCCAGTAGCCTTTCATCACCTGCGGCCCGGCGATGCACAGCTCCCCTTCGCTGCCGATGGGCACCTCATGGAGGCCGGTCTCGAGATCGACGATCTTCATGTCCGTATCGGGCAGCGGGATGCCGATGCTGCCGGGTTTGCGGACCGAAAGCGTCGGGCTGGTGTGCGTCACCGGCGAGGCCTCGGAGAGTCCGTAGCCTTCGCTGAGCATCCCGCCGGTGAGGTTCTCGAACTGCTGGAGCACTTCCACCGGCAAGGGCGCGGAGCCGCTGTTGAAGGCGCGGACGCGATCGAGCCCGTACTCGCGCACCTTCGGGTGGTTGAGGAGCGAGATGTAGATGGTCGGCACGGCCGGAAAGTACGTGGGCCGGTGCTCGCGCACGGCGCTCAGCAGCGCCTCGACGTCGTACTTGGGGATGAGGATCTGCAGCGCGCCTAACCACGTGCCGGCCATCAATCCAACGGTGAAGCCGTAGATGTGAAAGAACGGAATCACCAGCAGGTAGCGCTCGTCGCCGCGCCGCAAGGCCGGGATGTGCAGGGTGGTGCTCTGCACGACGTTCGCGAAGATGTTGTAGTGCGTGAGCATGGCCCCCTTGGGGGCGCCGGTGGTGCCGCCGGTGTATTGCAGGACCGCCACGTCGTTCACCGGATCGACGGTGACGTGCGGCAGTTCCGGCACGTCGACCGCCGCCAGGAGATCGCTGAGCCGTTCGGTACCCTCGATGGAGGGACAGGGCATGGCGTGGATGCTGTACTCGGGCGCGGAGGTGACGATGAGCTTCTCGATCGAGGTCTGCTTGCGGATGGCCAGTGCCGCGGGTGCGAGGAGGTCGAGCACCACCAGCACGCGCATGGCCGAATCACTGGCCACGACCTCGATCTCGCGCGGGGTGTAGAGCGGATTGACGTTCACCACGATCGCGCCGAGGCGGAGGATGCCGAAGACGGCGATCAGGTACTGCGGGCAGTTCGGCAGCATGATCCCCACGCGATCGCCCTGCACGATGCCGATCCGCGCCAGCGCGGTGGCGAAGCGGTCGGCGCGGTCTTTGATCTCGGCGTAGGTCAGCTTCGCGCCGAGGAAGGCGGTGGCAGGGGCGTCCGGCACGTCGGAGGCGGCGATGCGCAGGATGTCAGTGAGCGGGCAGCGCGGGTAGTTGAGGCGGGGCCGGACCCAGTAATCGAGGTGCGCTTCCCACGGCCGTGAAGCGTATGCGTCAGACAATCGAGCCCCCTCCGTCGACGACGATGGTCTGCCCGGTGATGTAGCTCGAGGCGTCGCTGGCCAGGAAGAGCGCCACGCCCTTGAGCTCCCCCGCATTGCCGACGCGGGGGATGGGATTGCGGCGCTGGATCTCCGGCTCCACGTGCTGGATCACGGCATCGGCCAGCCGTGAATGGAAGAAGCCCGGCGCGATGGCGTTCACGCGGATCCCGTTCGGCCCCCA
>JAXDJK010000796.1:0-3749 GCA_034665665.1 Acidobacteriota bacterium | reverse complement strand
GCCACCAGGCCAAGGCCACGATGGCGGCGAAGGAAATGGCCAGCGCGACGAACTGCGGCAGCGGGGCGAGCCAGAGCAGGTCGTAGAGGATCCAGCCGAGGATGATCACTCCGACGCCGATGGCGATGGATACGGCGGCGGAGGGTTTGCTGGGATCGCCGTCGGAGATCACGCCGCCGATGTAGTAGACGAGGATGAGCAGCGGGAAGCCTGTGAGAAAGGTGAGCGCGGCTTCCCACTTGAACCAGTGCAGCGTGTGGGCCTTCGACGGCGAGCTCTGTTTGCGGACGACGTAGAAGCCGCCGCTGTGCACCATCCACACTTCCTCGGGATCGGTGGTGTGGAAGCGGCGGTCGAGCCAGGTGAAGTAGTAGGTCGCACCGACCCACATGATGCCGGCGAAGACGTGAGCCCAGCGGAAAAGAAGGTTGAGGATCTCGGAGGTTGCGTAGTTCATCCGTGTCCAACCACCGCCGCGCGCTTCGCGTACTCGGTCAATCGCATCAGGATCTCCTCATTGGTCGCCGGAAGCCGCAGCTTCGGCACGTCGCCATTGGACACGAAGCCGAGCGCGTGCTTGACGGCGCACCAGACGCTGATCGCGGTCAGCAGCGGGGGCTCGCCGACGGCTTTGCTGCCGCGGACGTTGACGGGGTTGTCGCGCTCGAGCCAGTGGGCGTGAAACTCTTTGGGCAGGTCGTTGATGTTGGGGATCTTGTACGTGGTGGGCGAGTGCGAGAGGAGCTCGCCGGTAACGGTGTAGCGCAGCTCTTCCGTCGTGACCCAGCCGAGGCCCTGCACGAAGGCGCCGACGATCTGGCCGCGGTCGATGCCGGGATTGATGGGGCGGCCAATGTCGAGCAGGAGGTCGCTACGCAGCACGGTCAGCTCGCCGGTGAAACGGTCGATCTGCACTTCCGAGCAGCCCGTGGCCATCGTGTAATAGAGGAAGGGATGGCCGTGGCCGGGCGGGCCCCAGTCCCATTCGAGGCCGGGCGTGGCGTAGAACCCGCGCTCGCCGAGGGACTGGCGATCCTTGTAGGCCATGTCGACGACGGTCTGGAAATCGAGGCGCGTCTCGGGACGGTCGCGATCGAAGACGAAGTCGTCGGCGAAGGCCACGTTTTCCGGGATGCCGCCGAGGACGGGCGCGGCCACGAGGGCCAGCCGCGCGCGCAGCCGGCGGCAGGCATCGACGGCGGCGCTGCCGTTGAGATCCGCGGCGCTGGAGGCGGCGGTGGCAGAGGCGTTGGGACTCTTCTCCGTCGACGTGACCATGACCCGCACCCGGCTGACGTTGATCCCGAGCTCGTCGGCGACCAGCTGCGAGATCTTGGTGTGCACGCCCTGCCCCATCTCCGTGGCGCCGGTGGAGACCTGCACAGTGCCATCGAGGTAGATGTGCACGAGGGCGCTGGCCTGGTTGAGGAACTTGGTGTTGAAGGAGATGCCGAACTTCACGGCAGTCAGGGCCATGCCGCGCAGGTGCGTAGCGGACGATTCGTTGAACGCGCGCACGGCCTGCATGCGCCGTTCGTAGTCACAGCGCTCCGGCAGCTCGGTGAAGAGGCGCGGCAGGGAGTTGTTCTCCACCAGCTCGCCGTAGGGCGTGGTGTTGCGCGACTCGATGCCGTAGCAGTTGAGGCGGCGGATCTCCAGCGCGTCTTTCTTCAGGACGTGCGCGATCTCCTGCAGGATGTTCTCGATGGTGGCCACACCCTGCGGGCCGCCGAAGCCGCGGAAGGCGGTGTTGGGCGGGTTGTTGGTGAAGCAGACCGTCCCGCGGATGTCGATGTTCGGAATCCAATAGGCGTTCTCGGCGTGGGTCATGGCCCGGGCCATGACCGCGGGTGAGAGGTCGGCGTACGCGCCGCCGTCGGAGTAGAGATCGACGTCGAGCGCGACCAGCTCGCCGGTGCGGGTGAAGCCGGCGCGGTAGCGGTTCCGGAAGGGATGCCGCTTGCCGGTGACGTGCATGTCGGAGTCTTTGTCGTACGCGATGCGCGCGGGACGCTTCGTCCGCTGCGCCACCAGCGCGGCCATCGCCGCCGGATGCGTGGCCTGCGATTCTTTGCCCCCAAAGCCGCCGCCCATACGTTTGGTGACCACCACCACCTGGTTCATGGCCAACCCGAGCAGATGCGCGATGACGTGCTGGACCTCGGTGGGATGTTGCGTGGACGAGTGCACCGTCAGCGCACCGTGCTCGCCGGGGATCACCAGCGCGGCTTGCGATTCGAGGTAGAAGTGATCCTGCCCGCCGTTCTCGAAGACACCTTCGATGACGTGTTCGGCGGTGGCCAGCGCGCCGGCGGCATCGCCGCGGGAGATGTAGCGCGGATCGCCAATGAACGCTTGCGCGGCAATCGCTTCTTCGATGGTGAGGATCGGCGGCAGCTCTTCGAAGGTAATGGCCACGGCGCGTTTGGCCGCCGCGGCGCGCTCGCGCGTGTCGGCCGCCACAACGACGATCGGTTGCCCACGGAAGAGGCAGACTTCTTCGGCCAGCAGCGGCTCGTCGTGCAGCACGGGACCGAACGCGTTGTGCTGGAGGTCGCGGTACGTGTAGACCCCGGCCACGCCCGGCATCGCGCGCGCGGGTTCGATGTCGACGGACACGATGCGCGCGTGGGCGTAGGGGCTCCAGACGAAATCGACGTAGAGCTCGTTCGTGGCGGGCGGCATGTCGTCGATGTAGATCGACTCGCCGGTGACGTGGCCGCGCGCCGAATCGTGCGGGATGTTCTTGCCGACGGACGTCATGCGCTGGCCTCCGCCCCTGTTTCAGCATAGAACCGCTGCAGGATGTTCTCGGCGAGCTGCAGGCGGAAGTCGCGCGCGCCGCGGACGTCGGAGATGGGCGCGATCTCGCCGCGGGCAATCTCGCCGGCTTCGATGAAGGTCTCGCGCACGAATGGCTTGCCGCCGAGGAAGGCTTCGGTCTTCGGCAGGCGCAGCACCATCGGACCGACGCCGCCGTAGGCGATGCGCGCGGCGGCGACGTGGCCGTCGGTGCGCGTCAGCGCGATGGCGGCAGTGAAGCTGGAGATGTCGAGGTGGCTGCGCTTGGAGACTTTGTAAAGGCGCAGCAGCTCGCCGTCGCGCGGAAGCGGGATGACGATCTTGGTAATGATCTCGTCGGCCGCGAGGTCGAGCGTCTTGTAGCCGCGGTAGAACTCGCGGATGCCGATGCTGCGCACGCCGGCGCGGCCGGTGAGCTCGAGCGTGGCGCCGGAGACGTAGAGAAACGGCAGGGAGTCGGCGATGGGCGAGGCGTTGGCGATGTTGCCGGCCAGCGTGCCGGCGTTCTTGATCTGCGGTGAGCCGAAGCGGTCCATGATCTCGGCGAGCTGCGGGACGAGCGTGCGCACGGCGTTCTCGAAGGCGGCCAGCGAGACTCGGCCGCCGACGTGGAGCGCGTCCTTTTCGATATGAATCTCGCCGAGGTGGTTGAGTCCTTGGAGCGAGAGCAGCGCTTCGGCGGCGAAGCCGCGCTTGTTGCGCCAGACGCCGACGTCGGTGGCGCCCTGCACGATCACGCACTTTGGATGTTCGGCCTTGAAGGCGATCGCTTCGTCGAGCGAGGCGGGCTTGAAGAACTCGTCGATGCGCACGGGGTCGGCGTGGGCGGCGAAGTCTTCGAGCATGGCCGCGGCGGGATAGCGCTCGTTCAGCGTCTCGACGGTGGCGGGATCGACTTCGAGCGCGGCCTTGATGATCGATTCGTAGCCGGTGCAGCGGCAGAGGTT
>JAXDJK010000795.1:0-3817 GCA_034665665.1 Acidobacteriota bacterium | reverse complement strand
GAAATACCCCTTGATCGTCCTGGCCGTCAGCTTCGGCGAGTCCATCACCACGCGTACGTTGCGCCACTCGTTCGTCTTACCGAGGTCGCTCACCTGGTACTTGATGGCGAACTGTGCGCGGAGGTCCTTCTCGATCTCGTGGTACTTCGCCATCAGGTTCTGCTCGGTGGCCGTGGCCACGAAGCCGCCCGTTTCGGCGGCCAAATAGCGCAGCCGGTCCAACTCGCGGGCCGCGTCTTCCGCCCCTTCGTAGGCGATGAAGTAGATCGGGATGCCGGCTTCGCGCGCGGTCTTCTTGATCTCCTCGAAATTCGCCATCGACGACGTATCGCCGCCGTCCGACAGCACCACGATTGCCCGCCGGTTCTTCTCGTCCCGCAGCTCGCGAATCGCGCTGTCGATCGCGTCGTACAGCGCGGTGCGCCCCTGCGCGTTGATCCCGATCAGCGCCTTGGCCACCAGCGGAATGTCATTCGTGAGGGCCTGCTTGCGCCGCGGCACGTCCTGCACCGCCGTCACGCTGCAACGGTCGCCCGGCTTGAGCGAGCGCTGCACGAACTCGCCGGCCGCCTTCGCCGCCGGCTCCAGCGAGTACGTCATGCTCGTGGATGCGTCGAGCAGCAGCGCGATCGAGATCGGCTGATCGAACGCCTTGCCAAACTCGACGATCTTCCCCTCGGTGCCGTTATCCATGATCCGGAACTGCGAGCGGTCGACGTCATCGCGCGTCTGCCCATTGCGGTCGACCACCGACACGAAGATCGGCACCGTCCGGATCTGCAGCTCCTGCACGAGCACGTTGCCGGCCTGCGACCAGAAGTCCGCCGCCTCTTCGCCCGACTTCGCCGTGGCCGTGACCTGCACGAAACCGGTAGCCATCAGAGACTCGGGCACGGTGAACCGGTACGGCGCGTCGGTTGCCTGCGCCACGACCTTTCCGTTCTCCCACAGCTCCACCCGTACGATCGGATCTTCCTGCGGCGCGGTCGTCTTCGCTTCGAACAGCCGGCTGGTCAGGTCGACCGGCTCGAGCTTCACACCGAGCGGCAGCATCCCGCGGTTGATCGTCTCGTGCCACTGCACCCGCTTTCCGCCCGGCGCAACGGCCGTGATCGTGAGCCGGTGCTGGAGCGCGCTCGGACCAAAATCGACGCTCACGTGATACGGCGAGAGCAGCACGTCCGGGAGCTTCTGGCCGTCCACCGCGATCGAGACCTTGGCGGCGTCGATGCCGGGATCGACGGTCAGGTCGATCACGCCCTTGTACTCGCCGGCGTGATCGTTCGCATCCCCGCGCTTCAAAAGAATCTGCCTGTTTGCGGCCGAGACTGTCGTGGTTGTGAGGACGAGAGTGAGGAGGAGGGCGACGCTAAGGCGTCGTTGCTCGTGCTGCCGTACTGTTAACTGCGCTGCCTTCATAGATCCGCCGGTATTCGAACCGATTCCGACTGACCGTCTTTACGTAGAGCCGAGTCTCCGCGTATGGAATCGCTTCTATGAATAAGTCGATGTCATCGACCGGCGTCTTCTCAAGCCATGTGCCAACCGCCGACTCTCCGGCGTTGTATGCAGCAATCGCCAATACCCGGTTTCCCTGCATCCTGTCGAGCTTCTGTGAGTATTCGGCAGCCCCGACCGCGATGTTCTTCGAGGGGTCGAACAGGTCCGTGCGCGTGACCGCGCCAATGCCACCGGCCTCGCCGATGCGTGACGCCTCTTCCGGCATGATCTGCATGAGCCCGACGGCCCCGGCGTTCGATACCGTGGTCGGCTCGAACCCGCTCTCCTGCCGAATGATCGAAGCCAGCAGATACGGATCGTGTCCGCGCCGCGCCGCCTCGCTCTGGATCGTGTCCCAGTAGGCGAGGGGAAACAGGATCTGCCAGAACCGCTGAGGGATGTTGCTGCCGCCGTGCCGCACGAACTGCCGGAAACGGCGCTGCAGAACGGAGTTCGCGCGGAACGGCTCGCCACCACGGACGTAAACGTCGGCGAGCAAAAACTGCACGCCCGCATTGTCTTCGTACGCCGCCGCCAGCCGCTTCATCTCCCGCGTGGCGGCGCGATTGAGGTCGATCTCCAGCAGCTCGTTGATCGTGACGAACCGCGGATCCGTCGACACCTTCGCCAGCTCCGCATCGAGATCCGGAAACGCCGCCGTGCTCGCGGTCGCCACCGATGGCAGTCCCCACAGCTCCTTTGCGCGATACGCGTAATAGCTGAACGGATACTCCGCGATGATCTGCCGCGCCTTGGCATCGCGCTCCGCCGTGCGGCCGGCCTTGTCGTGGATCTTGGCCGACCAGAACAGCGAGTTCGTCCTCCAGTCGCCGTCCGGATACGCCGCGATGTACCGGTCATACGTGCGGAGCGCTTCGTCGTACTTGCCCTGCAGCGTGTACGTCCAGCCGAGATTCCAAAGATTCTCGCCTTCGGAGCCCATGGCGCCGGCGTCCATGGCCGCCTTCAGGTTCTGGATGGCCCGGTCATAGTCGACCACGTCCGTCGTGTAGTACTTGGCCCGCGTCACCTTCGCGTCCGACGCTTCCTTGCTGGCCGGCCACTGCTTCTCGACGAGTGCCAGGCCCGCGAGCAGCTCGTCGGGACGTCCGGCGCGCCAGGCCGCACGCGCACGCAGCCCCACCAGCGCCGGATCCGTCAGCGTCACGTCTTTCGTCTCTTCCAGCAGCTTCGTGTAATTGCGCGAGCTGAACTGCGCCCGCATCCGCGCCGCGCGCGCTTCTTCCGCGCCCTGAGGCAGCTGCGAGAACAGCGCGAGCGCCTGGTCGTACCGGTCGGATCGGGCCAGCTTCGTCGCCAGCGCCAGCTTCTCCGCCGGCGGCAACGCGTCGATCTGTGCCTTCAGGTAGTCGTACGTCTGCTCCGTGTACCGACCCTGCGTGTACTCCGTCAGAAGGCGCATGCGCAGCGTGCTGGCCAGATCCGTTCGGCCTGCCTTCGCCAGCCGCTTCGCCAGGTCCACGAAATCCAGCTCCGTCAGCTCGTCGATCGGCACCGCCATGGCCTGCTGGAAGGCCGCGTTCGTCGACGGCACGTCATTCAGCCCGGCGAAGATCGACGGCAGGCGCAGCCGCGCCACCGTGCCGGCCGACGTATCGCCGAGCGCGATGATCTCGGCGGCCGCCGCGGCCGCGTTCTGCAGATTGCCCCGCGCTTCCTCCGCTTCCACCACGCGTAGCCGCAGGAACGGCGCGACCTCCGCGTACGTGCTCGCCGCTTCGTTCAGCAGAGGGATCGCCTCGTCGTAGCGCTTCTGCTCGTGCAGCGTCAGCCCGAGGAGCGCTAGCCCGCGGCGGCGCGTCATCGAATCGTCCGACTTCGTCAGTGTTCGTAGCGCCGCCTCGTACTGCGCGGGCGTGGCGCGCAGCGCTCGTGCTTCCTCCAGCGTCGTGATCGCCGGCGCTGATACCACCGCCGCTGGTGCTGCCTGCGGCTCCGCCGTCACCGGCCGCTGCGGTGAACTGCAGCCCGCCGCCACCACACAACCCAACACTCCCACGGCCAGCCGCTTCATCGCAATGTGCGAACCCATTGATCTCCCTCGTTTTCAAAACCGACGCGCCGGAAGAACTCCTGCGCCCCGCGTGCATCATCCACGACTACGCGTGGCCGTTCGAGCTTCACCGCCAGTTGCTCGAGCTCGCGCAGCATCGCGCGCCCCACCCACTTTCGCCGAAGCTCGTGCGCCACCACCATGTCATCGATGCGGAGCGCTTCCGGCGTCACGTCGAAGGCGACGATCGAGACGATCTCGCCGAGGAGCTTCCCGAGCAGGCCGCATGCCGGAATGGCGGCA
>JAXDJK010000794.1:0-3289 GCA_034665665.1 Acidobacteriota bacterium | reverse complement strand
GACGAGTTCCTGTCGGTGGCGTCGCACGAGCTGCGCACGCCGCTGACGACGATCAAGGGCTACACGCAGCTCCTCGAGCAGACGGTCAACGACCTGCCGCCGGAGGAGCGCTCGACCTACATTCGGGCGATCCTCGGCGAGATCGAGCGGATGATGGGGCTGATCTCGGAGCTGCTGGACGTCTCCCGCATCGAGACGAACCGCCTGCAGATTCACCCGCAGCCGATTCCCTGGATCCAGTTCATCGAGGGGCGCGTGTCGGCGTTTCGTGTGCAACATCCGCAACGGCAGATCCGCTTCGATACGAGTACGACCGAGGCGATCGTCGTGGCCGATCCGGATCGGATGCGCCAGGTCGTCGATAACCTGATCTCGAATGCGGTGAAGTATTCGGGCGACGGCACGGACATCGACGTGCGCGCGTACGTGCAGGGCGAGAACATGCTGACGGCGTTCGTCGACCACGGCATCGGCATTCCGAAGGACGAGATTCCGCAGCTGTTCGAGCGGTTCCACCGCGCGCGCAATGTGTCGAGCCGCTATTACGGCGGGCTGGGGCTGGGGCTGTACATCGCCCGGGCCATCATCGAGGCGCACAACGGGTTGATCATGGTGGAGAGCGTCGAGGGCGAGGGCTCGAGCTTTACGATGCGTTTGCCGCTTCGCTGAGGGCGTTTGCCGCTTCGCTGAGCGGCACTTCACACGCTCTTTACCTCGACTGCGTTTCTCCTTGTCGCGCGGTTCCTAGACTCCGCGTCGACACAAGGAGAAACGATGAAACTGAAGTCGTTGGTCATCCCCCTGACGCTGGCGCTGCTGGCGCTGTGCGCGCCGGCCTTCGCGGATGACACGGAGCTGAAGAATGTCGTCGATGCGCTGAACCGCCTCAAGGTTACGGGATATCTGCAGGCCCAGTACGTCCACGATGAGTCGTCGGTGAATGAGCTGAGCGGTCCCGCGACGACGCGCAACAAAGATCAGTTCTCGATCCGCCGCGGCCGGGTGAAGTTCATCTACCAGGCCACGCCGACGTCGCGCTTCGTGCTGCAGCCGGACGTGTCCAGCTCCGGTGTCGTGCTGAAGGACGGCTTCGTGGAGTTCACGGAGCCATGGACGCAGTGGAAGAACACGCTCACGGCCGGTCAGTTCAATTGGCCGTTCGGATTCGAGATCATGTATTCGTCGAGCGCGCGGGAGATGCCGGAGCGCTCGCGCGTGGTGCGGACGCTGTTCCCCGGTGAGCGCGATCGCGGCGTGATGTTCTCCGGCCGCGGTCTCGGCAAGCGCTTCATCTATCAGGCCGCGATCGTCAACGGTACCGGCACGACGCAGGCGTTCGACTTCAACAAGCGCAAGGATCTGGTCGGACGAGTCGCGTATTCGTTTGGCGCGCTCGATGTCGGCGTGTCGGTCTATCGCGGGAATGAGCTCGTAGCCACGACCGCCGCGCCGCGCGGCATCGAGTTCGAGAAGAACCGCATCGGCGCGGAGCTCCAATGGGTCACGCCGCTGCCGGGTCTGGGCGTGCGCGGCGAGTACATCCGCGGCACGCAGCCACCGGCAGCCGGCTCGAATCTCACGAAATCGCCAGATGTCGACGGCTGGTATCTGTACGCGATTCAGAACGTCGGCACGCGGCATCAGTTTGTCATTCGCGCGGATCAGTACGACCCGGATACCAATCGCGACGGCGACGGCACGCTCACCCTCGGCGGCTCCTACATCTTCCACTGGGATGCGCACAGCAAAGTGATGCTCGCCTACGAGAAGCCGGAGCTCGACCTCAACGACCCGAAGGACAACGTCCTCACCGTCCGCTACCAGTTCAGCTTCTAGGGCACAACGATGAAACGAATTGTTCTCTTTGCTCTCATTCTCGGCGCGCTGCCGCTGTTCATGAACGCCCGCCTCGCCGAGGCCTACATGGCGAAAAACACCGGCACCTCGATCCAGGTCACCGGCGGCGGCTCCGGCGGCGGCATCGCCGCGGCCTCGCGTCCGATCAAGGCCACGGAAGTCGACAAGCTCAAGTCGCGCTTCGCCACCACCGGCTACGCCAACTCGATCAAAGAGCTGACGCTGGCGCAGCTGCGCGACATCTACACCGGCCGCGTCACCAACTGGCGCGAAGTCGGCGGCAAAGACGCCCCGATCATCCGCTACTCCCGCGAGAGCTCCTCCGGCACCTACACCTACTTCAAGGACAACGTCCTGATGGGCAAAGACTACTCACCCCGCGCCCAGACCCTCCAGGGCACCGCCGCCGTCGTCAACGCCGTCGCCAACGACCCGAACGGCATCGGCTACGGCGGCGCCGCCTACGCCAAACGCATCAAATTCGCGGCCGTCAAAGAAAACCCCGAATCCCCCGCCTACGAGCCCACCCTCGCCACCATCCGCTCCGGCCAATACCCCATCACCCGCTTCCTCTATCTCTACACCCGCACCCCCCCCACCGCCACCCTCAAACACTTCAACGACTGGACCACCACCCCCGAAGCCCAAGCCCTCATCACCGAAGTCGGCTACTTCCCCGTGAAATAACCGGGGTCAGGCCTTCGGCCTTCTCTCCCCTCCGGGGGTCAGACCCGGGTCAGACCTTCGGTCTTTGGAAGAAAACACGGACCGAAGGCCTGGCCCCAGACATTTCCCCGGATTTCGCTCGAAAACCCTGCCGTGATTGGTGTGAAATAATCGGGGTCAGGCCTTTGGCCTTCTCTCCCCTCCGGGGGGTCAGACCTTCGGTCTTTTGGAAGAAAACACGGACCGAAGGCCTGGCCCCAGCCATTCCCTCGGATTAAGGTCTGGCCCCAGACATTTCCCCGAATTTCGCACGAAACCCCTGCCGTGATTGGTGAGTTCCGCGATGATGAAGCCGCCGGCTGGCGAGAAATACCGCCGGCAAGAGCAGTGGGTGGCTTGTGGAGAGGCGATTTTAGGCGGATCGGGCACGCTGCGGCCCACCGTCGTGCGCGGCGGTGTGAAACGAAGCGGATTGTTGCGGCAGCAGGCTTGATTCAGGCAGGTCGCAACATGAGCAATGCGCCATCGAGGTGCTCGAGGAGCGTCGCGTTCGTACTGAACTCCTGTTCGCAGCGGCGAATCAGGTTCGAGATGTGGCCTTCGCTGCGCAGTCGCAGTGACGCTGCGATGCTGCGGAGCGTGATCAGGCCTTCGTTCCAGCCAACCCATGCGGCGAGCATCCGCAAGGGACCTCCGCGCGACTGGCGAATCGCGTCGGCGGTGCCGCCGGTGACCTGGCCGATCGCTTCGATGATCGAGGCCATCT
>JAXDJK010000793.1:0-2708 GCA_034665665.1 Acidobacteriota bacterium | reverse complement strand
ATCGATGAAGATCCGGTCAATCTGGAACTGCAGCGGCAGCAGGCCATCTTCTACCTGCGCGGCGGCGATGCGCGTGCCGCGCGCGACCGCTTCAAGGTACTGACGACAGCCGACCCGAAAGACCGCCGGTCGTTGTACTTCCTGGCCGAGGCGCTGAACGATCTGGAGCAGTACAAAGAATCGACGCCGATCCTCCAGCAGCTGGTGGAGGCGAATCCGGCCGACGCCGACCTGCTGGCCAGCTACGGGCTGGCGCTGGCCGGCCTGAAGCGCTGGGACGACGCGCAGGGCACGTTCCATCAGCTGCTGACGGTGCCGAACGTGCCGGAGAACCTGGCGGCGCTGGCGCGGACACAGCTCGCGTACATCGACCTGCAGAAGGGCAATTACGCGGCGGCGGTGGATGCGGCGAAGTCGGTCTTCATCTTCCACGACAAGCCGAACTCGCAGGCCATCAACGTGGCCCTCGACGCGTTGCGTAAGCAGAAAAAGTTCGCCGAGGCGGTGACGCTGCTGCAGCCGCTCGCCGAAAAGTACGGGAACGATCCATTCGTCAGCGCGCGGTACATCGAAGCGCTGGCGCGCGCGGGGCAGAAGGAGCAGGCGGCGCAGAAGGCCGCGGCGCAGGTGAAGCTTGGCGTGCGCAATGCCGTCGCGGCGGCCGAGGCGTATCTCACGGCCGAGGATTCGGCGTCGGCGATTGCGTTGATGACGTCCGCGGTGAAAGAGAAGCCGGAGGAGCTGGATCTGCAGTTCGAGCTCGGCTCCGCGTACGAGCGCGGCGGCAATCGCAAGAAGGCGGAGGAGACGTTCGGGGCGATCCTGGCGAAGAAGCCGGAGTACGCGCCGGCGCTGAATTACCTCGGCTATATGTGGGCGGAGAGCGGCGTGAATCTCGACCGCGCGCAGGAGATGCTGACCCGCGCCGTGGGCCAGGAGCCGGACAACGGCGCCTACATGGATTCGCTGGGCTGGGTGTACTACCGGGTCGGCAATCTGGACCTGGCGGAGAAGTACCTCACGGATGCGACGCGCCTCATGCCGCGCGATGCAACGGTGCACGAGCACCTCGGCGATGTGCTGGCCAAGCGCGGCGATCTCGATCGCGCGCTGGCGAGCTATCGCACGGCGCTGACGCTCGATCCGGAATCGAAGGACGTCGATAAGATCCGTTCGAAGATCGCGGAGATCGAACGGAAGGGACAGACGTCCGAGCGGTGATGCAGCGCGCTGTTGCTGGACTCTTGCTTCTGGCTGTTGTCACCGCCTGCCGCACCGGCGCGCCCACGGGCGCGCCGATCGCACCGTTGACCGCTTCTTCCGCGGATGAGGCGATGGAGCAGCTGCGCGCGCGTCGCGAGGCCTTCCACGGCGCGAAGAGCCTGATGCGCGTGCGCGCTACGACGGGTGGGAAGACGCAGTCGTTCCGCGCGCAGCTGGTGGTGCACGATGCGCGGCGGATGGAGCTGATCGCGTATACGCCCGTCGGGACGACGGCGGCCGTGATTCGCGCAGACGGCGATCAGGTGTCGGTCGACAACCGGCTGGAGGGGACGAAGACCGAAGGCGATGTGTCGCAGGTCTTCGGGTTCCTCGGCACGGTGCTGCCGCCCGCGGAGATGTCGATGCTGATCCTCGGCATCCCGCCGCGTGATGGGCTCTCGTACGACGTCGATGCCGCGGGCCTGCGACGGGCCAGTCTCGGCGAGATGACGGCGGTCTTCGATCCGCCGTCGTTTCCGGCCACGAAGGTGGTGGTGACGCGCGGCGACGACCGGATCGAGATCGAGCATCTCGAGGTCGTTTCGGAGTGATGCTCACCGTCCGTTCGTACGCGAAGATCAACTGGTCGCTGCGCATCACCGGAAAACGCGCCGACGGCTATCACGACCTGGAGACGCTGTTCCAGCAGATCTCCCTGCACGATGTGCTGACATTCGCGCCCGCGGATGCACTGACGCTGACGTGCGACGATCCGTCCATTCCTGTCGATGAAACCAACCTCGTGCTGCGCGCCGCGCGTTTGCTCGGTGCGCCGCCTGTCGCGATTGCGCTGCAGAAGCACATCCCTGCGGGCGGAGGGCTGGGCGGCGGGTCCTCAAACGCCGCTGCCACGCTGCTGACGCTGAACCGGATGTTCTCCCTCGGCCGTCGCGATCTCCCGGAGCTGGCGCTGCAACTCGGCTCCGACGTGCCGTTCTTCCTCGGTGGCGGCACGGCCTACGCCGTTGGCCGCGGCGAGGTCCTGACGCCTCTCACCGCTGCCGCCCCGATCCCGCTCCTGCTCCTGCTCCCTGAGGAGCGGGTGCTGACCCGCGACGCCTTCGCCCGTATCCGCACCTTCTCCCCGCCCCTCGGCCTGGACCGCTACCGCGCCATCGTCGAAGACGACGTCTTCGCCCACGAGCCGGAGCTGATCAACGATTTCGAGGAGCCGGTGTTCTCGCTGCTCCCCCGCCTCCGCGAGCTCCGCGACCGCCTCCGCGCCACCGGCGCCGCCTGGGCGCACATGAGCGGCTCCGGATCCACCATCGTCGGCGCCTTCACCAACCAGCACGCCCGCGACCACGCCCTGAGCCTCTTCGATGACATCCGCGCCGTCGCCGCCGAAACCATAGGCCCGTAACTCTTCCGCCTAAAACGCCCCGGACACGCGAAGCGTTTGGAGTGCGGCGCTTTCCCGCCGCTTTGGTACAGCCACAGGCGCT
>JAXDJK010000792.1:0-2644 GCA_034665665.1 Acidobacteriota bacterium | reverse complement strand
CAGGCCTTTGGTTCGTCAGAACCGAAGACCGAAGGTCTGACCCCACATCCTACCGAGCTCGCCGGGGTCAGGCCTTTGGTTCGTCAGAAGCGAAGGCCGAAGGTCTGACCCCACGCGCTACGGTGCGCCGGGGTCAGCGCTCCTGGCGGTGGTCGTTGCGGAGGCGGGCGGGGGCGCCGGGGGTGGTCCAGCTGTAGGGGATCTGGTCGGTGTCGTGGGGGAGGCGCCAGTGGTCGGGGTCTTCGTAGTCGTAGGCGCGGGTGGGGAAGTTGAGGAGGAGGGCTTCGACCGAGCCGACGTTCTGGAGTCCGTGCCAGACACCGGTGGGGAGGACGATGAAGGTCGGGCGCGGGTCGCCGACGTAGAGCTCCATGAGGGCGCCGTGGGTGGGGCTTTCTTCGCGGGCGTCGTAGAGGACGAGCTTGAGCAGGCCCTGGTTGACGAAGAGGCGGTCGATGGCTTTGAGGTGGCAGCTCCACGCACCAATGGCGCCGGGGAAGAGGCGGGACTGGTAGATGTGCACGACCGGCAAGCCGGTGGGGTCCCATTCCGGACGGTACATCTCGGTGATCACGCCGTGATCTCGGGGAACGTGCAGGACTTCGCGGGCGACGACGCCGTCGATGGGCCGGTGCAGCGCCTGCCAGTCGCTCGTGACGACCTGTGAATCCTTCTGCGCACCTGCCAGCATCACGCCTCCTACGGCCGGTTGAGCCCTTTGAACCGCTGCACAGCCTTCAGTCGCGCGCCTTTCCGCCGGCGCGCCCTGGCCAGCCAGCGGGACGGGTTGACGAGCCTCCACAGACGCACGGCGATGCTCGGCGAGGGTCGATTGAGGTTGGCAACCGTGTGCGCCAACTCTACCACCTCGAGATCCGGGTCCGTCCGGATGCGCCGCAGCCACGCCTCCTGTTGATGCGAGGGCCGCTCGCGATAGACGTCACGACGCAGCGAGGCCGGAAACTTCACCACGGTGAGCCGCGGAACGAACGTGAACGCCAGCCCCGCGTCATATGCACGCCGCCACAAATCGACCTCCGGATCGACGTAGAGCTCGCGGTAGTCACCCCAGGCGCCAACGCGGTCGATCATCGATCGCCGGTGCACGACAGCCGACGGCGCAATCCACCCCGGCCGACCCTGCGGCACACGATGCGGCTCGGCGCGTGATTCATCCGGGCCGATCATGGCGATGATCGAATGGGCGAGATCGGCGCCGCCATCGAGCGCCGCAACGGCCGACGCGAGGTGATGCGGCAACCACAGATCGTCGTGCCCGAGGTACGCGATCAACTCCCCGCGTGCCTGGCGCAGGCCCTCGTTGTTCGGTCCCGACTGATGACCGGTGCCCGGCTGGAGGTCGATCCAGCGCACGCGCGGATCGTCGATCGCCCCCACCACCTGGGCCGAATCATCCGTACAGCCATCCCCCACCACCAGCAGCTCGAAATCGGTGAAGGTCTGATCGAGCACGCTGCCGATCGAGTACGGGAGCACGGTGCTCCAGTTGTACGTGGGGATGATCACGGTGACGCGCGGCGGCATCACCGTCAGTCCCAGGTAGTGCCGTTCATCTTCGCCACGATCTTCGCGACCTCGATGTAGTCGGCGTTCTCACCGAGCTGCTTGAGCGACGCGGTGAAGAGCTGCGAGGTCAGCGCAAGCAGCGGCGTTGATGCGTGCTGCTGATGCGCGAGACTGGCGGCGATGCGGATGTCCTTGTCGTGATGCGCGAGCTTGAACACCAGCGGCCATTGGCCATCGCGCAAGCGCAACGGCAGCAGGTTCTCCGACGCGTTCGAACGGCCGCTGCCGGCGTTCGTCACTTCCAGCGCGGTCTTCATGTCGATGCCGAGCTGCTTGGCCAGCAGCAGGCACTCGGCGGTGATCCAGACCGTCGCGCCCATGATGCTGTTGGTCAGCACCTTGATCGCGTGACCCGCGCCGACGTCGCCGACGTGGATCAGCGTCTTGCCGTTCAGGCGCAGCACCTCTTTCGCCCGGGCGAAGTTCTCGGCCGTGCCGCCGATCATGATCGTGAGCGTGGCGTTCTCCGCGCCGACTACCGCACCGGTCACCGGCGCATCGACGAACTCCACGCCGCGCTCCGCGAGCCGCTTCGCCGTCTCGCGGCTGACGTTCGGGTCGCCGCTGGTCGCATCGATCCACAGCGTGCCCGGCTTCACGTGGTCCAGCAACTGGTCGACGATCTCGTCCACCTCTTTGCTGGTCGGCAGAATGGTGATGATCACCTCGGCGGACGCAACGTCCGCCAGGTCCGTCGCGAGCCGCGTTCCATGCTCGCGGGCGTGGCGCTCCGCCTTCTCGCGCGTGCGGTTCCAGACCAGGACCTCGTGCTCCTTCGCCAGGTGACGCGCCATCGGGTACCCCATCGCGCCGAGTCCAATGAATCCGATTTTCATGCGGCGATATTAAACTCCAACGCCAATGACCACGTTCGACGACTCCTTTCGCTCCGCCTACGGCTTCGACGCACCAGGCATCGAAGTCGGCCATGCGCTGCACGACGGCAAGCCGCAAGGCACGCTGCCGATCCGCATTCCGCTACGCATGATGAACCGGCACGGCCTGATCGCCGGTTCGACCGGCACCGGCAAAACGCGCACGCTCCAGCTCCTCGCCG
>JAXDJK010000791.1:0-5543 GCA_034665665.1 Acidobacteriota bacterium | reverse complement strand
GCATGGAGTCGGAGTGCGGGTTGCCGAAGATGCCGGAGCGGAGCATCTCGTGATGCGCGTCGAGCTGCGATGCGGCGTAGAGCGCGCTGCCGGTGCAATCGAGATAGGTGTGCTGCTGCGCGTCGAGGCGTCCGAACTCGCGGGCGCGCAGCTCGGCAAAGCTCAGCATCCGCGCCTCCGGATCGTCTCCGCCGTCACAGCACCGTTCGCGTGCGGGCGTGGCATGCCTCCGAAGTAGCGCGTGAGATCGGTCGGCTTGGAGGGGCTCATTACTTCGTCCAGCCACTCGCCGAGGCCGCCGCGCAGGAAGTAGACATCGCGGTGGCCGAGGGCGCGCAGGAAGACCCACGCCTGCGCGGCGTGCGCACCGCCGTCGGAGATCAGCACGATCGTTTCGGTCGGACGGAATGGTGTGCCGAGGAGTTGCTCGAACGCGATCCGCTCGGCGCGCGGCACGTGATACTCGGCGAACTCCGCGGCGGTGCGCAGATCGATGATGCGCAGGCCCGGCTTGCGGTCGCGAATCCATTGCGCGAGCTCGAGCGCGGTGACGTGATCCTCCTCGACGGCCACGGCGTGAGCCAGCTGCGCCACGTCGATGGTGGCTCGCTCCGCGCGGAACGGGCTGCCGCTCACCGCGGCCAGCGCGCCCGCGGCCAGGGCCACGACGGCCAGCGTGCGGCGGATCACGCGCGCGCCTCCAGTTTCTCGGCGATGGTGAACGCGAGCAGCGCCATCACCACTACCGCGCAGACCACCACGCCATACGGCACGCCGAGGAGTTGCGGCAGGGTCAGCGCGCCGCGGGCGGTGCTTTCGTAGAAGCCGCGAAACGCATCGAACGCGAGACCGGAGCCGAGGACGCCTGCGAACATGCCCAGCATCACCAGCGCGCCGTCGCCGCGTCCTGTGGCGGCGGCCACGCATGATGTGCCGGGGCAGAGTCCGGCCAGGACGAAGCCGGCGCCGAAGATCGCGCCGCCGGCCAGTTGCGGCAGGAACCACGTTTCGGGAACGTAGACCTGCGACAGATCGACGACGCCGAGGCGCCCCAGCCAGTAGGCGCCGAGCATGGCCGTGACGATGGCGCTGAACATCACCTTCAGCACCGTAAAGTCGGTGCCGTAGAACTGGCCGGCCAGCTTGCGTGCGTCACCGAGGCCGGCGCGCTCGAGGGCGAAGCCGAAGGCGATGCCGATCCCCACCGCCACGACGAGCGCGTTCATCGCCAGGCCCTCTTCACCAGCGGTGCGACGAGGTAGCCGGCAGCGAAAGCGGCGGCGATGAAGAGCCAGCTGCCGGCGGCGAGCAGTGCGCCGCCGGTCAGTGCGAGACCACTGGTACAGCCGCGGGCCAGCACAGCGCCCAGGCCCATGAACGCGCCGCCCGCGAAGGCGGCAGCCAGGCGTGGGGCGGGCGCGATGCGCGGGCCGCGGGTGATCCCGAGGCGCAGGCGGCCCGCGAGGTACGCGGAGAGAAAGCCGCCCAGCACGACGCCCGCGAGCTCGAACAGCAGCCACTCGCGCCACGGTCCGTCGCCGCCGAGGTAGCGTGCAAAGTAGGCGTTGGCGTGCGACGGCGCTACCGCGGCGATGAGGCCGGCCGCGCTGCTGGCGAAGGCGCCGGAGGCGCCGAGGCCGCGGCCCGTCAGCACGAACGCGGCGAGTAGCACTAGTCCGAGGCCGACGCCCGCGACGTACGGATCGGCGTACGGGGTTGCGTGTTTCACGGCGCGGTCTCGACGGGGTAGTCGGCGTGGCGTGACCAGTCCTGGTACGAGCCGTCGTAGAGCAGCACGTCGTGCCCGAGGATGCGCGCGGCCAGGAGCATGGCCGTGGTCTGCATGCCGATGTGGCAGTAGCCGATCACGGTATCGCCCGGCTTGACGCCCGCTTTGTCGAACATCGCCCGCAGCTCGGCGGTGGGCTTCACGTGCAGGTCGTCGGTGGTGATGTCGGTGTACGGGATGCTCAGCGCGCCGCGGACGTGGCCGAGGCGCTGCTTCACGCCGCCATGATCCTCGCCCGCTTCGACGCCGTCGTAGAAGACGGAGGCGCGGCCGTCGACGACGGCGTAGCCCTTCGTGCCGAGGCGCGCGCGGACGGTCTGGCCATCGACGACGAGCGGCTGGATGTGCAGCGGCGAGAGCTTGCCCTTCTTCGCCACCGATGCTTCTTTCGTCACCGCCCCGCCGGCGCGTTGCCAGGCGGCCAGGCCGCCGTCGAGCATGGAGGCACGCGCGCCGAGGCCCGCGTACTGGAGGGTCAGCAGGATGCGTGTGGTGGGGGAGACCCAGTCCTTGCCGTAGTAGACGATGATGCGGGACCGGTCGGAGATGCCGAGGGCTTCGAGCCGCGTGCGCAGCTCCTCCGCGGGTAGCATCTCCAGGATCAACCCCTGCGGCGTGTGCTCGCTGACATGGATGTCCTGCAGCGTGAGCTTGCGCGCGCCGGCGATGTGGGCCGCGTCGAAGCTCTCCGGATCGCCGACCTGCAGGAGCACGAGGTCCGGATCCTTGATGTGCTGCTTCAGCCAGGCAGCATCGACGAGCAGCGATTCGCGAGGGGTCGCGGCGAAGAGTGCGGGGACGAACAGCAGGATCAGTGTGACCAGCAGGGTTTTGCGCATCGAGTTCTCCTCGATGGCGAGGATGCGCCGGGCGGGAGCGTGTGTCGCGCGGTTTGCGGCGAATGGGATTGGGGAGGGGGCGAAGTGGACAGTCTTGTCATCCCGAGCGTAGCGAGGGACCTGTGCGGGCGGGGCACGATGCAAGCGCCACAGGCCCGGTGCCCCACCCGCCCAGGTCCCTCGCTCGACGCTCGGGATGACAAAGCTTCGCTATGGTTTCGGCGAGGCGAACAGCGCTTCGAACTCGCGGCGCCTGCCGCGGGAGAGCTTCACGCGTTTCCCGTCGGCGAGGACGAGGGCGCAGTCGCCGCGGAAGAGGGGGTGCACTTCGCGGACGCGATCCACGTTGACGATGGCCGAGCGGTGCACGCGGAAGAACTGGCGCGGGTCGAGCTGCGCTTCGATCTCGTCCATCGTCTGGCGGAGCAGGTGGGAGGCGTTGCCGACGTGGAGGGAGACGTAGCAGTCGGCCGCTTCGATCCAGTCGATCTGGCTGCTCTCCACCACGATGCTCTTCTCGCGGGCGGGGATGAGGAAGCGGGTGCGGCGCGCGGCGCGCTCGGCCAGCAGCTCGGCCAGGCGCGTGTCGACGTCGCCGCGGCGGCGGGCCCGGGCGCGCTCCTTCGCGTTGGCCAGGGCTACGGCGAAGCGGCGGTCGTCGAATGGCTTGAGCAGGTAATCGAGCGCGTGCACTTCGAAGGCGCGCAGGGCGTAGCGATCGTAGGCGGTGACGAAGATGACGGCCGGCACGGCCTCCACGCCGACCTGCTGGAGCAGCGCGAAGCCGTCCACCTCCGGCATCTGGATATCGAGGAAGAGAATGTCCGGCCGCGTGCGGGCGATGAGCGCGGCTCCGTCGGTGCCGGTGCCTTCGCCGGCCAGCGTCACGTCGGGATCGTCCGCGAGCAGTGCGCGGACGGCGTCGCGGGCCAGCGGCTCGTCGTCGATCACGATCGCGCGCAGCTCGCTCATGCCACTTCGCTCCAGGGAATCGACACGGAAGCCATGACCCCGCTGCCCGCGGACGCGAGCTCGAACGTGCCGGCTTCCCCATACAGATGCTGGAGCCGCGCGCGGGTGTTGCGGAGGCCGATGCCGCCCGCGTCGGTGGACGGCGCGACCATGCTGCCGCTGTTGAAGACCTCGATGCGCAGCTGCCCTTCGCTGCGGAAGGCGCGTATGTCGATCACGCCCGGTGCGGCGCTGCGGGCGATGCCGTGGCGCACGGCGTTTTCCGCCAGCGGCTGGAGCAGGAGTACCGGCACGGCGGCCCGCCGCGCCTCGGCGGCCAGGTCGATCGAGAAGGTCATGCGGTCGGGGAAGCGGACGTGCTGGATCTCGAGGTAGCGCTGCAGCACGGCCATTTCTTCTTCGAGCGGTACCTGCTGATCGCCGGCGTGGTCGAGCGTGTAGCGCAGCAGGTCGCTGAGGCCCGAGATCATGGTCACGGCTTCGTCGTTGCGGCGGTTGCGCACCAGGGCGCTGATGGCGTTCATGGTGTTGAAGAGGAAGTGCGGCTGGAGCTGGAGCTCGAGCGCGTGCAGCCGGGCGTCGGCGAGCGAGGCTTCGAGCTGTGCGGCGCGCAGGGCACGCTCGCGGTATCGCTCGTAGTAGTCGGCGGCCGTGGCCAGCCCGAGGACGATGAGATAGAGGCCGATTTCCAGGGGCAGGCGGGCGGAAATGACCTCGCGGATGTTCAGCTGTCCAAGCTCCGCGGACATGCGGTCGTAGGGACGCATGACGACGAGCAGTGCCACCCAGTAGAGGCCGTGCAGGATGCCGACGGCTACCGCGGCGAGGACGTGGCCGAGCACCGCCACGCGCCGCAGCGGAATGAGCGGGAAGCGCCTGGCCAGCGCGATGATGCCCAGCGTGGGAAGCACCCACGCCTCCCACACCAGGACGTAGTAGCCGACCAGTAGCGGCACGGAATGCCCGTGCGTGATCATGCTGATCCAGACCTGGATGCCGGAGACCAGCCCGAAGACCGCCCAGAATCCGGCCGCGGACAGCACGGTGTAGCGCCTTTGCATCGCCGCAAGTGTGCGGCAAGCGGAGCGTGGATGGCGAGGGGCATGGGGCGAATGGAGCTGTGGGCAGGGTGAATGGGCGTTCAAAGCAGGGTGAGTACGCCCGTCGTCTGCGGTAGGGACGGTCGTTGCATGCGGTACGGACGGTCGTTGTATGGCACACGGTGAGCCGACGTGTGGCACACGACGGACGATCGTATGCCACACAACGGGCGACTGTGGGCCACACGACGGGCGACTGTAGGCGAGACAACCGTCGACTGTATGCCACACAACGAGCGACTGTATGCCACACAACGAGCGACTGTACGCAAGACAACGAGCGACTGTACGCAAGACAACGAGCGACTGCATGCAAGACAAGGGGCGACTGCATGCAAGACAACGGGCGACTGCATGCAACACGACGGCCCACCGTACTCACCGCGACGGGCCACCGTAGCGTTTGCCCTATCATGCGCCCATGACCCAACACGCCTACTCCTCCTCGTCCGAGCCGTCCGCCGCCGAGCCCTCTCACGCCGAGCGGGTGCGCACGCTCCTGGTCAGCGAGCGCCTGGGGACGCTGGCCACGCAGTCGGTCCGCCATCCGGGCTGGCCGTTTGCCTCGGTCATGCCGTATGCCTTGACCGCCGAGGGGGCGCCGCTGTTCCTCATCAGCGGGATGGCCATTCACACGCAGAACCTGCTGGCGGAGCCGCGAGCCAGCCTCCTGGTGATGCAGAGCGGAAGCGATTCCGATCCCCTCGGCGCGCCGCGGGCTACGCTGCTGGGCACCGCCCGGAAGATCGCCGAGCCTTCGGCGGACCTGCGCGCCGCGTATCTGGATCGTCATCCCTCGGCCAAGTATTGGATCGACTTCAGCGACTTCTCGTTCTTCCAGCT
>JAXDJK010000790.1:0-2794 GCA_034665665.1 Acidobacteriota bacterium | reverse complement strand
CTGTACGAAAGCGGCAGAAAGCTGCCGGCAGTCCAAACGCTTCGCGTGGACCTTTCGTTGGCCTGCCGAGCGCTTCACCGTACCGGTAATTCGATGACGACGCGCAGGCCGGGGTCGACGTTCTCGGCGTGGATGCGGCCGCCGTGTTCTTCGATGGCTTTGCGGGCGATGGCCAGGCCGAGGCCGGTGCCGGTGGATTTGGTGGAGAAGTAGGGGTCGAAGATTTTGGGGAGGAGCTCGGGGGGGACGCCGGGGCCATCGTCTTCGACGAGGATGTGGACCTTGGAGTCGACGCCCTGGCTGCCGAGGCGGACGTGGGCGCCGGGGGCGGCCTGGAATGCGTTCTCGTTCTGGTTGGCGATGGCGCCGCGGAGGAGGCGCTCGTCGCCGAGGAACGCGGTCGGCGTGGTGGGGGCGATGGTGGCGGCGAACTCGATGCCGCGCTCGCTGCTGTCTTCGTAGCCGGCGGCCAGCTCGTGCAGCAGGCGCTTGAGGTCCACCGGCTTGCGCTGGAGCTGGCGCAGCGAGGCGTAGTCGCTGAACTCTTTGGCGGTCTCGCGCAGGGTCACCACCTGGCGGAGGATGTTCTCCACGGCGGTGCGGACGACGGTGGGCAGGTTCGGATCGTCGCGGTCGGCCACTGCGCGCAGGTGCTCGGCGGTCAGCTGGATCGGTGTGAGCGGGTTCTTGATCTCGTGAGCCACCTGGCGGGCCATCTCCCCCCACGCTTCGAGGCGGTTGGAGCGCAGGATCTCGGTCACGTCTTCGGCGATGAACATCTCCTCGTCGCTGTCGGGCAGCGGGACGATGGAGACGCGGAACGTGCGCGCGTTCTCGTCGGTAACCAGCTCCAGCTCCGCGGACTCCACGTGCCTCGCGCGGTGGGACGCGAGGAACTCGCGCAGGGCCGGAAAGTGCGGCGGGGCGAAGCGTTCGTTGGAATGCTCCACGAGCCCGAACAGACTCCGGGCGGCGACGTTGGTGGCGCCGACGCGCATGCGTCCGTCGAGCACGACCACGGCGGCGTTGATGTTCTCGAGCAGCGTCTGCAGGCGGTCGCGCTCGTGGCGCAGGTCCTCCTGCTGGCGGCGGATGGCCTGGGCCATGTCACGGAAGGTCGTCACCAGCAGACCGATGTCGGGGTCCGACGGCACGGCCACGTTCACGTCGAAATCGCCGCGGGCCACGGCTGTCGCGCCGGCCACGAGGCTTTGCACCGGACCGGTCACGCCGCGGGCCACACGGAACGCCACCGCGATCGCGGCCAGGGCGATGAACACCAGCAGCATGTAGATCGTCGTAGCCAGGTCGTTCACCTGCGTCTCGATCTGGCGGCCCTGCACGATGAACGGCAGCGCCAGCGTGTACGTCCGGCCCGGGGCCAGATTGACGGGGCTGTAGATCTCCACGTACTGCGTGGCACCGGCCTCGCGGTGGGCGCGCACGATCTGCTTCCCGCCCAGGACGATGTCGAGATAGACGTCGCCCGGCAGCCGCTCCGACTCCACGTGCGAGGCGAAGAGATCGCGCCGGCTGGAGGCGATGAGCTGTTCGCCGCGGTAGAGGTGCAGGTCGTGGCCGATCACGCGGCCGAGCCAGGAGAAGATCTCGTCGTCGAGGGCCTGCTCCGGCTCGGCATTCTGCGAGCGGATGTAATCCTCGATGACGCGCTGGCCCGCGGTGAGCGCGGTCTGCCCGCGCTCCACGTACTCCGACTCCAGCCGGTTGGCGAGGTACGCGCGAACGAAGAGCACGAACGCGATCAGCGGCACGATCACGACGGCCATCAGGTAGATCGACGTGCGGGCGCGGAAGTCCAGCGGGCGGCGTTCGCGGAGGAAGCGGAGCAGGTTCGGTGTGGACTGCCACGCGCCCACGGCCACGAGCGCGAAGAGGGCCCACAGCGCCACGCCGCCGGCGCGGCGGATCTGCTGCGCCACGGTCGGGAGCTGCAGCGGAAAGGCATACAGCGCGTTCTCGCCGCGGCGCAGGTAGAGGGCCGTCGCCTCCGAATCGGCCGAGCGCACCCACACGCCTTGTCCCGGCGCGAGGCGCGCGAAGTACCGCGCGGGGTTCTGTGGCAGGCGGTAGTTGATCGAGCTCCGCGAATTGCCCTCGCGGTCGTACACGGCCGGCTCGCGTTGCGGATGCATCTCGGTCCCGTCCTCGGCATCGGCTTCGAAGAAGTCGCGGTAGACGTCGGCGAACGCGGTCGCGCCGGGATCGGCGGGATTGACGACGTGCACTCTGCCGAAGGCGATGGTCGTTCCGAGGACGGTGATGTCGAAGTCGTGGTGCGTCAGCACGCGGCGCAGGCTGCCGACCTTCAGCACTTCCGCCGACTCTTCCGAGGCCGGCTCGTTGAACTGCGGCAGGCCGACGCCGAAGCGGCTCATCGGCGAGCGGGTGAACTCGTCGCGGATGGTGATCACCGCCGGCACTTTCCAGCGCGACAGGTCCGACCGGAGCCAGAGCGCGAAGGCCAGGTCCTCGAGGTTCATGTGCCGGTAGTCGTCCGGCAGGATGGTGGCGAGGTCAATGCGCGAGAACTCCGCGTCCATCGTGGTCTCGATCATGGAGCGGAGCTGCCCCACCTCCCCTGCTACGAGCGGCGCATAGGTCTCGGCGATGAAATTGCGGGCGTTCTCGCGGCCGAAAAGATGCAGCGGCGTGTACATCAGCGCCGCCACCAGCAACGTGGCCACGACGGCCCGCACGGCCGGATGAATGGCCCGGATGTACCGGCCCGGGGCCAGCGTCTCGCCGAAGCGGATCACAGCGCCCGCGAAGAGCA
>JAXDJK010000789.1:0-2658 GCA_034665665.1 Acidobacteriota bacterium | reverse complement strand
GGCGCGCACTACACCGTCGGACTCCCTCGCCAGCTCGCGGGGTCAGACCTTCGGTCTTCGTTTAGCGAACAACGAAGGTCTGACCCCAGGCGCCTGCGCGCGCCCTGAAGACTCGCGCTGCCTTCGCCGCGGAGCGGCTCAAGAATGTAGCCTCGGGCGTCAGCCCGTAGAACACGGACGCCCCCCCGATCATCAGCCGCGGAGCGGCGGAAGAGTGCACCACGAATGGCTCCGGCTCGCTCTTCCGCCGCTCCGCGGCTGATGTTTTGGGAAGCCGCACGTTCCCCGGGCTGACGCCCGAGGCTACACTCTTGTGCCGCTCCGCGGCGAAGGCGGCGCGAGTCTGGGCGTTGCTGATGGCGCGCGTACGGCGCCCTGTCTACTCCCTCCCGATCGGGTACAACCTCGCGCGCTCGTCGTACCAGGGGGTGCGCTGGTAGAACCACTGCAGGCGGGCGCGCGGGTCGCCGCGGAAGGCGGGGTCGTTGGCGATCTTTTCGTGGAACTCGGCGGCGAGCTTCGGGTCGTCGGCGAGCATGCGCTCGGCCATCGGTTCGATGATGTAGCCCTCGATGTATTCGGTGACGGCCAGGATGGAGTCGAAGAAGCCCCACTGGAAGAATGAGTCGGGTGCGGAGGGCTCGAGCAGGAGCACGGCCAGCGTGCCGAGCGGCTGATCGGTGGGAACACGCACCGAGCCGGCGGGGAAGCGCTCGCGCCGGCGCTCCGCCCTGGCGGGCGCGGTCACGCGCACGCGGCCTTCGAACTGCGGCGTGGCGAACGTCGGCTCGTCGAAGCGGTACATCTCGACGTCCACATCGCGCGGTGCGGCAATGCGCTCGTACTGGATGCCGTGCAGGTCGAGCCGCTCGATGATTTCCGGCCAGGACGACGGCACCCAGTACGCCTTCGCGCGCGGCACGGTGGCCGTCGCTTCCGAGGCGCGGCGGAACGGGGCGCGGGTGGTGATCGGCTGGCCGAGCCACTCGGTCTTCACGTCGCCGCTGACGCCGGAGAGCGTCCGGCGCGAGGCCACGCCGAGAACCTCCACGGTGTCGTTCTGGTCCGCCGGCACGCGCCAGGCCACCGGCACCGTCGCCGGACGGGTGGCACGGTCGCTGTTGACCGCGGCGCGCAGCGAGCCGGCATTCGAGCCCACCGTGCGCAGGAACGACTCCAGCAGCACGTACATCCCGAGCACGCGCTGGTCGTAGGGCTTGAGCGAATGGTTCTCCACCAGCACGACCGGCAGATGGCGCGCATCGCCGTAGCCGGTCGAGAAGCGGGGATCGGAGGCGGCGTCGATGAGGCCGGCCGTGGCCGGATCGTCCGTGAAGATGAGCGGGCTGGGGATGTGGCCGGCGGTGCGCAACGCGACATCGGTGGCGGGGCGGAGGGTCTTGTCGAGCCACGTGGCAATGGCCGGCGAATGCGCCCAGCGTCCGTTCCAGCCGTACGTCACGTCGTACTGATAATCGGCGCCGTCGGTCACGTGCAGGTCCACGTAGAGATCGGGCTGCCAGCTGTTCAGGGCGCGGAGCATGGCCTGCATCTCCGCGCTGTCCGCCTTCATGTAATCGCGGTTGATGTTGAGGTTGCGGGCGTTCGTGCGCCAGCCGCTCGGGTCGGGGCCGCGCTGGTTGACGCGGCTGTAGCGCGAGACCCGCTCGTGCCCGTCGGTGTTGAAGATCGGCACGAAGAGGAAGTTGGCGCCGTCGAGGAGGTCGCGCTTCGTGCCGCGGACGGTCATGTCCCGCAGGAGCATCAGCCCCGCGTCCTTGCCGTCGATCTCACCGGCGTGAATGCCGGCCTGCGCGAAGACGGTGGGTTTGCCGCCCCGCCGCAACGCCTCGGGCGTGAAGGCGCGCTCTTTCGATGCGATGACCATCCAGATGTCGCGCCCCTCCGGGCTTTTCCCGAGCGAGACCATGCGCAGTTGTGGAGCCGCCGCCACCAGGCGGCGCAGATAGGCGAACGTCTCGTCGTAGGTTGGCGTGGCCTTCAGCCCGGTCGTCTCCGAGGGCGTGATCCAGGGATCGTTCGCCGGTACGACCAGGGCGCGCGACGCACCGTTCCACGGGATCAGCGGCGGGAGGATCGCGTCGTTGTCCGCGGCGTGCAGCGTCAGCGTGAGGAAGAGAAAAGCGAGTGCCGTGCGCATGGCCGGTATGTAGCACAAAACAGTTGGCGGTTGGCAGTTGGCGGTTGGCGGTTGAAACAGCCCGCCGGACCAACACTGCCAACCGCCAACCGCTACTTCGCAAACCGTCTGAAACGTTAATGACGCACGCTGCGGGAGTGGCCTCCGGCGGTGCAGCCGCCGTTCGGATCGAAGGGTGAGACGTACTTGAAGCGGCCGGTGAGCTGGGCGGTCGTGCCGTCCGTGTTGATGACGTGGATGACCGCCGGTCCGGCTTCGCCCGGCGGGACGGTGATGCGGATCGTGGCCTCGTCGGCCACGGTGACGCCGGTTGCGGCGACGGAGTTGAAGCGGACGATTGCGCCGCCCGCGAAGCCGCTGCCCGTGATCGTCACCTCGCCACCGCCTTCCGTCGTGGCGCAAGCGGTATCGACGTCGTGAATGGCCACGCCGGTGGCGGTCACCTGCACGCGCGGGCCGATGCCGGAGAGGTTGCCGGCCGCGTTGTAGATCTCGAC
>JAXDJK010000788.1:0-3526 GCA_034665665.1 Acidobacteriota bacterium | reverse complement strand
GGGGGGGGGGGGGCCCGAATCCGACCCCAAAACGGACTTTCGCAACGAACCGGAGCGCGCAATCCCCCCTCTGACTACTCCTCTCGCACCACGCGGTAGACGCGCCGGCCGCGCGTCAACGCCTTCTTCGCATGACCAAGCGCCGTCAGCCGGTTCAGGGCCGCCGTCAAGGCAACGGCACTGAGACCCGACGCGGTACCGAGGCGCTTCTCCGTTCCCTCACCCATCTGGCTCAGAGTTGCGAGGAGAGCCTCCTCCTGACGCGTCAGGCCGCGGTTTCCACCCTCCGGCAGGCGCTTCGGCACGGCGGTGATCAGACCATGCAGGTGGTTGAGCACCCGCCCGACGATGAGCCCGTCGTCGGTGATCTCGTAGGCTCGGATGTCCGGGCTGTGCTTCCGGCCGCGGGTCTTGATCACTGTCATCATGCCCTTGAGCTGTCCGTCCACCTCGAAGTAGCGCATCATC
Source organism: Acidobacteriota bacterium (assembly GCA_034665665.1). GTDB lineage: Bacteria > Acidobacteriota > Thermoanaerobaculia > Gp7-AA8 > Gp7-AA8 > DASWOB01. The sequence continues at coordinate 3,058 of JAXDJK010000788.1, read as the reverse complement.
ACGATGTCGTGCGTGAGGAACGAGATCGCGTGCGGCGTGAACTGCAGCTCGTCGTAGCTGGTGGTGATCTCGATGGTCATCAGGATCGAGACGCCGGTGCCGGTGAGCGCGCCGATCAGCCGGTAAAGTGACTCCGTGTAGTCTTCCTTGAAGGTAGGCGCGAGCGCGTTCTCCAATGCCGTGATCGAGTCGATGACCACGCGCCGAGCCCCGGTCCGGTCGATGGCCGACTGAATCGCGGACAGCGTCTCGTCGACCGAAAGGTCCAGCGGCCGGATATACACCATCTCCAGCTGGCCGCTGTCGATCATGGCCTGCAGATCGAACCCGATCCCCTTGGCCTGGGCCAGGTACTTCGGGATGGTCTCCTCGAAGATGGCCATCACTCCCGGCTCGCCGTTCTGCACCCCTTCGGCGATGAAGTGAATGGCCACGGTGGTCTTGCCCGTACCGGCCGGCCCTGCCACGATCAGAGAGCTTCCCTCGAAGACCCCCCCGCCCAGCATCTCGTCCAACCCCGGGATGCCGCTGGAGATCATGTTGCGGGAGACGAACAGCTGCGAGTCTTCGAGCGGCTTGAGCATGCGCGGGAAGACCTCCACGCCGTCATCCCCGATGCGCACGGTGTGCAGACCCGGCTGCGGATCCGCACCGCGCATCTTGTGGATCCGCAGCTTGCGGACCATGGAATTGCGCGTGACGTTCTGCGAGAGCTCGATGATGCCGTCCGCCAGCGTGAACACCGGGTTGTGGCTCTTGTCCTCGGCTGTGTACTCGCCGACCAGGAAGGTGGTGGCCTGCGCACCGGTCAGCCGCACCGCCAGCCGCTGCACGAACTCCTGCACGCCGCCCATCGAGCTCGGCAGGATCAGCGTCCGGAAGGAGTCGACCACCACGATGGCCGGCTGGATCCGGTCCATGCCCTCCTGGATCGTCTCCAGCGTCTTGTCGAGGTTCCCCTCCAACGCCAGATGGGCGAGGTTCGCGAAATGGATGCTCTCGTTCACCTTGCTGGAGTCGAAGAAGGAGAACTGCTGCTGATAGCGCAGCATCTTGATGGTCGGCTCGCCGAGGACCGTGAAATAGAGCACCGGCCGCTCCGGCGTGGCGTTCGCGAAAATGATCTGGTGCACGAGCGTGGTCTTGCCCGACCCCGGCTCCCCCATGATCACGTTGAACGAGAACTCCGGGATGCCGCCGCCGAGGATGAGATCGAGTTTGTCGATGCCCGACGTCAGTTTGTGGATCCGGGCGCGGGCGTTTTCACTCATTCGCTTTTCCCTCGGACAGCTTGCTGAACGACAGGTCCGGCCATGCCTGCCGAACGAAGCGGAGCGTCAGATCTTCACCGATGAACGTGATCAGCAACCCGATCATCGCCGCCAGCAGCGCCGCACAGCCCTCCGTTGCATCCTCGACACCAAGCTCACCCGCGGCGTCAGACAGGCCGGACAAAGCGCAATCCGCCGTCGTCCCCGCCTGCACCGTCGACAGCCACGGATACTCGCGCGCCGTGATCTGAATGGCCCGCCCGATCAGCGCCTGCAGCCCCGCCGGTCCCAGAGCCGTTTCCAGCACGCGATACAACGCCCCGCACGACACCTGCATCGCATCCGCCGCACCCGCGGCCGTGGCCGGAGCCGCCGTTTGCGCCCGCATGACCCGCCGCGCAATCTCATGCAGCTTCTGGTTCGTGTTTTTTGCCATCAGGGACTATGGGCCAGTATTGTATGGGATGGCTTACTATTGCGCCTGTGTCGCTGACCCGCAAAGCCCTGGTCGTGCTCGCCGTCGCCCTGCTCCTGCTGGCGGCCCTGACCCCGGTCTCGGCGGCACTCGCGCTCCCGGCGCTGGTGGCCGTCATCGCGGCCGCCATCGTCATTGCCGCCCCGCGCCCCCGCGAGCACGGCGGCGACGTACGCCCCACCATCCTGATCGCCCTCGCCTCCACGCGCCTGCTCGCGCGCGCCTCCCTCTCCTAAGCCGCCACCTGTGCCTCGCCCCGTCCGTGTACCCACGCGAAGCGGAGACACCTGTGCCGAAAAACAAGCGATGGCTCGCCAAGGCGATCCTGTACCTCATCCTGGAGCTCGGAGCCCTCTCCGGCGTGCCGGTCCGGCCCGACGAAATCGAAGCGATCATGAATCAATCGAAAGCCAGCGAGGTGCTGGTAGTCCGTTCCGATGAGGGCGACGGTGACGGTGACGGCCTCTTCGGGCATCCCTCTCGCAATAGCTGAGGCCGAAGGAGAGATTCATGCCTGCCAGAAAAAGGGAACTGATCGAGCCCACTCCCGGAGACAAGCGTTACGTCCGCCGTGATGACGAAGGCAAGTTCAAGGACGTCGTGGACGTAGGCAAGTCCCTCGCCGCCGATCGCCGGTCGCAGTCCAAGACCGTCGTCAAGCCGGGGCAGGGCGACAAGGGAGATGTGAAACGGACCACGGCCAAGAAGAAGTAGGGCCGTGGCACTGCCCAAAACCATCGAGCCGGTCCGCCCGGTCCGCTCGAAGGTAGTGCCCGTCGGCCGGGATTGGCTGTACGAACCAAAGCTCGACGGCTTCCGCGGCGTTCTCTTCATCGAGAACGGCCGCGGCAGGTTTCTCTCGAAGAACGAGAAGCCGATGCCGCGCTTCAAAGAGCTGGCCGCCGAGCTGGCCGGCACGCTCCGCGTGACCGACGCCATCTTCGACGGCGAGATCGTCGTGGCCGGCGAGACAGGCCCCGACTTTTACGCCCTCTTCTTCCGCCGCGGCACGCCGCAATACGCCGCCTTCGACCTGCTCTGGCTCAACGGCACCGACCTCCGCGAGCTGCCCCTCAGCCGCCGCAAGACCGCCCTGCGCCGCATCACGAAGAACAGCCCGATCAGCTACGTCGACCCGTACCCGAGCCCCGACCTCTTCGACGCCACCGTCCGCGCCGATCTGGAAGGCATCGTCGCCAAACGCCGCCAGGACCCGTACGCGATCGACACGGTCTGGGTGAAAGTGAAGCACGCCGGCTACTCGCAGATGAAAGGCCGCCACGACCTGTTTCGCCGCGGGTAAAGCGTCGGG
>JAXDJK010000787.1:0-2653 GCA_034665665.1 Acidobacteriota bacterium | reverse complement strand
GGCGGGAAAGCGCCGCACTCCAAACGCTTCGCGTACTCCGCCGCCATCTCGGCTGGCGATCTACTCCGCGGTGGCGAACAGTGCCGGCTCCGCGTCGGCGGGCTCCTCATCATCCTCATCGAGAAAGTTCGAGAGGCCGATGCCGGCCAGGCGGAAGCGGGCGTCGGGGGGGAAGGGGAAGCGTTCGAGGAGGGTGATGCCGATGGTGGCGAGGTCCTCGGCGCTGGAGGGGAGGTCGGGTGGGGTGAGGCGGCGGGTGGCGGTCTTGAAATCGGGCGTGCGGAGCTTCACCGTCACGGTGCGGCCGCGCATCGACTTCTGCTCCATCGACTCCCACAGTTTCGCGGCCTCGACGCGCAGCCAGGCCGCGACTTCCTCGCGGGTGATGTCCGTGGCGAACGTGTTCTCGCTCGACCATGACTTCCGCTTGTGGGACGCCACCACCGGACTCTCATCGATCCCGCGGGCCAGCTCCCAGAGGCGCGTGCCCCAGCGGCCGAAGCGGGCGATCAGATCCTGCATTTCGAAGCGATGAATGTCGCCGACCGTCAGGATGCCCATCTCGTGCAGCACCCCTTCCGTGACCTTGCCCACGCCGGGGATCTTGCGTACTGGCAGCGTCACCAGGAAGCGCTCCACCTGGTGCGGGCGGATCACGAACAGACCGTCCGGCTTCTTCCAGTCCGAGGCGATCTTCGCCAGGAACTTGTTCGGCGCCACGCCCGCCGACGCCGTGAGATGCGTCTCGTCGCGGATCTCGCGGCGGATCACCTCCGCCGTCTCCGTGGCCGTGGGGATGCCGGTCAGCTCCGTCGTCACGTCCAGATACGCCTCATCCAGCGACAGCGGCTCCACCAGTGGCGTGTGGCGCTCGAAGATTTCCCGGATCTTCCGCGACACGGCCCGGTAGCGCTCGAAATCAGGCGGCACGAAGACCGCGGTGGGGCAGAGCCGTTTGGCGCGTGAGGCCGGCATGGCCGAGAACACGCCGAACTTCCGCGCCTCGTACGAGGCCGCGCAGACCACGCTCCGCTCGCCTGGCCAGCCGACGATCACCGGCTTCCCCTTCAGAGACGGATCGTCGCGCTGTTCCACCGAGGCGTAGAACGCGTCCATGTCCACGTGAATGATCTTTCGCATAGCGCCAGGTGCGCGAAGGCAGCTTATTCTGCATGCGTGAACGACGTTTCGACCCCTGCTCTTCTACTGCACCGTGACGTGGTGCAACGAAATTGCGACCGGATGCGCCGGAAAGCGCAGGAGTCCGGCGTGGCTTTCCGGCCGCATGTGAAGACCCACAAGACCGTCGAGGTCGGACGCATGCAGCACGGCGGTTCCCCCGGGCCGATCACCGTTTCGACCATGGCCGAGGCCGAATTCTTCGCCGACGACGGCTTCCGCGACATCACCTATGCCGTGCCGATCGCACCCGACAAACTGGAGCGCGCTGCCACGCTGGCGACACGCATTGAGCGCCTGAGCATCCTCATCGATTCCGAGGTCACTCTACGGGCGGTAGAAGCCTACGCCACCAGTCTCGGCGTCGTCTTCGACGCATTTCTCAAGGTCGATTGCGGCTACCACCGGGCCGGCGTCGATCCCGAGAGCCCCGACAGCGCGCGCCTGGCCATCGCCATGGGGCGTTCGGAGGCCGTGCACTTTCAGGGACTCCTCACGCATGCCGGCCATTCGTACAACGCGCCCGACGCCACCGAGATCCGCAGGATCGCCGCGGAGGAATCAGCCTCGCTGACGCGCTTTCGCGCTCTCCTGGCCGCCGAAGGCCTCGGCGAGATCGTGCGCAGCATCGGTTCCACGCCTACGGCCTCCGTGGTCGACCAGTTCACCGAATGCGAGGAAGTGCGCCCCGGCAACTACGTCTTCTTCGACGCCTTCCAGGCCACCATCGGCTCCTGCAGGCTCGACGACGTGGCCGTCTCCGTGCTCACCACCGTCGTCGGGGCGTACCCCGAACGGCAGTCGCTGATCGTCGACGCCGGCGCGCTGGCGTTGTCGAAAGACGCCGGCCCGAGTCACATCGAGCCCGGTTTCGGCTTCGGCCTGGTCTGCGACCTCGACCTTCGTCCGCTGCCGATGCGCATCGTGGCTCTGTCTCAGGAGCACGGCAAGATCGAGACGTCCGTCCCCGTTCCCGTCGGCACGCGCCTGCGCATCCTGCCCAACCACTCCTGCCTGACCGCCGCGATGTTCGATTGCTACCAGGTCCTCGACCGCGGCCGCGTGGTGGACCAGTGGCGCCCCGTCCGCGGGTGGTGATGGCAGTGGCTATGCACTTTCTCCGGACGAGGAGGGACAGATGCCGGGAGATACCAAAGAGCCACAGAGCTACGGCAGCGGCCAGGACTGGACGACGGGCAAGACCGGGCAGGAGGTCAACCGCCAGAAGAGCGAGCCGCCCCCGGAGCACCAGGACTTTTATGACGAGCGCCGCGAGTCCGAAGAGAACCGCGGCATCCAAGGTGGCCAGACCTCGCCCGTGCAGCTTGCCGATTCCGCCCAGCCGTCGGACGGCGAAGCCACCGACCCGCACGATCCGACCTCCAAAGTCACGACCCGCGAAAGCGGCGCCAAGCGCGACTCGTTTTTCAAGAAGCGCGATTACGAGTGAGGCAGTTCCTCGGAGTTCCTCGGA
>JAXDJK010000786.1:0-8377 GCA_034665665.1 Acidobacteriota bacterium | reverse complement strand
CGTCTTGCCTCCGGCCTGAACCATCGCAAGGACGGTGCCCCTCCGATGTCATCCCGAGCGTAGCGAGGGACCTGTGCGGGTGGGGCACGGGGAGTGGGGCCATTCATCGTGCCCCACCCACCCAGGTCCCTCGTTCGACGCTCGGGATGACAGGCGCTATCGCAGCGCCGTCATGACCGTCACCTGATCGCCGGCTTCCTGGCGAACGACGACGTTGTGCTGGGTGGAGACCCAGGTGGTGGCGATCTGGACGTTGCCGCTGGAGACGAGGGCGCCGCGGTACTTCAGGGTCTGGAACGTGCCGGCCGGAACGGTGATGGTCTCGAGGCCGAGCACTTCGCCCTCGCTCGCCAGTGTGGTCACGATCTGCGACTGCGTACCGGCGATGGACTTACTGACCAGCGTCTCGGTCACGGCGGGGACAGTCCACTTGGCGCCGACGCACCAGCCGCCGGACGGGCCCTGGGTCAGCGTGGGGACGAAATCGATGTCGGTCTCGATGACCTGGGCGCCGAGGACCGGGACGACCGTGGTCGTCTTCACATAGATGTGCTTGATGCCGCGGAGGGCGCCGGGGCCGTTCTGCGTGTTGATGGTGGTCTCGGCGTCCGCGCTCGCCTGCGGCGTCTGAACGTGCTGGGTCGTGCGGGTGATGGACGCGTCGTCCTGCAGGTAGGTGATGGTGAAGGTGACGTTGCCTTGCGGCGTAGTGGTGAGGTAGTCGGCGGACAGGCCGGTGCGGACGAAGCCGAACGTCACGCACTGCTGCGCGGACGGGTTGCTCGGGCTCTTGGCGGCGCGGCGCTTGGCGTAGGCGGACGGGGCGACAGCGAGCAGACAGACGAGGACTGCCGAAACGAGACGTGGCACCTGATTTCCTCCAGTGGACCGAATGAGATGTGCGGAAGCGGGCGAATTATACCGGTATGGAAGAGGGAGGGACAGGAAGGTGTTGACAGCGGACGAAGAGTGAATAAAGATTCGTGATGATGAATATTCATGCAAACGGTGACGCGCTGCGCAGGCGGGAGGAAATCCTCCGCGTCGTGCGCGAGACGGCCGTCCACTCCCAGGACGAGCTGTCGGCCGCCCTGCGGAAGCGCGGCGTCCGCGTCACCCAGCCCACGCTCTCGCGCGACCTGCGCGAGCTGGGGCTCGTGAAGACGCCGAACGGCTACGTCACCAGCGACGCCGTCACGCCCGTGGCCACGTTCACCCCGCGCGAGTCGAGGGAGAACCGCTTCGAGCAGCTGGTTCGCGATTTCGTCCTCTCCGCCGAAGCCGCGGTGAATCTGGTGGTCATCAAGACGCCGGTGGCCGCCGCACAGCCGGTGGCCAGCGCCATCGACGCCACGCCGGTCGAGGATCTCCTCGGCACGCTGGGCGGCGACGACACGATCTTTGTCGCATTCCGCACCGCCGCCGCCGCCGCGAACTTCGCGCGGCGAGTCCACCAGATCGCCGGCCTCTCGCCGGCGAGTCGACGCCGTACGCGCGCATAGCGCCGGCCTGTCGTTTGGGAGCCCGAGCCATGGAAGACCTTCAATACACGACGTGTGTCCCGTTTTCGAGCAGCCCCAAGCTGCGCGCGGTGCCGTCCGCCCAGCCGCGGCGCGTGGCCATCGGCGGCGCCACCGGCTACGCGGGCGCGGAGCTCGACCGGATCCTCGGCCGGCACCCGCACGCCAACGTGGTCGGCGCGTACTCCAGCGAGACGTTCTCGGTGGACGCCATCCTCGCGTCCGAGGCAGAAGTGGCGTTCCTGGCCACGCCGAACGAGACCTCGGCCGAAGTGGTGCCGCAGCTCGTCGACGCGGGGATCAGGGTCATCGACCTCTCAGGCGCGTTCCGCCTCGGCGAGCCGTCGCTCTATCCGTCGTGGTACGGCTTCACGCACACCCGTCCGGAGCTGCTCGGCGAAGCCGTCTACGGGCTCACGGAGTGGTGCGGCGAGGAGCTGACCACCGCGCGCATCGTGGCCAACCCGGGCTGCTACCCGACCTCGATCGTGCTGGCGCTGCGGCCGCTCACCTACCTGCTCGATCGCGCGCAGCCGGTGATCTGTGACTCGAAGAGCGGCGTCTCCGGCGCAGGCAAGAAGAGCGATGTGGCCTTCTCGTTCTCGGAGCTGTTCGGCAACTTCAAGGCATACGGCGTGGGCGAGCACCGGCACGAGCCGGAGATCCGCCAGGGGCTGCACCTCGGCGAGAAGGCCACGCTGGTCTTCGTGCCGCACCTGCTGCCGACCGTGCGCGGGATCCTCTCGACGATGCACGTCGGCTTCGTGAACCCCGTCTCGGCCGAGGAGCTGACGGCGATGTATGCGGACGTGTATGCGAACGCCCCGTTCGTGCGGGTGCTGAAGCCGGGCAAGCTGCCGGAGCTCAAGAACGTGGTCAACACGCCGTACGCGGAGATCGGCTTCACGCTGCTCCAGGGCGGCCGGCGCGCGGTGATCGTCTCGGTGATCGACAACCTGCTCAAAGGCGCGGCCTCGCAGGCCGTGCAGAACTTCAACCGGATGTTTGGATACGACGAAACGGAGGGACTGCTGTGAAGGTAATCAAGCTCGGTGGCTCTCTACTCGATGATGGGAACCGGCGCGACCGCGCGCTGGAGCTGATCGCCAACGCATGGCACGCCGGCGAAGAGCTGGTGCTCGTGCACGGCGGCGGCAAGCACGTCGACGCGGCGCTGGCCAAGATCGGCATCCCGAAGCGGACGCACGCCGGCCTCCGCATCACCGACGACGCCACGCTGGAAGTGGTGGTCTCGGTGCTGGGCGGCACGGTGAACAAGATGCTGGTCGGCGAGCTCGCCGCGCGGAACATCCGTGCGGCTGGCATCTCCGGCTGCGACGGCGCCACGCTCACGGCCATCCCGCACGAGCCGGTCGGCGGCGTGGAGCTCGGCCACGTGGGCCGGGTGACGGGGGCGAACCGGACGCTGCTCCGGGCCATGCTCACGTACGGGATGCTGCCGGTCGTATCGACGGTGGCGCTCGGCCCGGACGGCGCGCTCTTGAACGTGAACGCCGATTCCGGCGCCGCGGCGATCGCCATCGCCCTCGGCGCGAACACGCTGCACTTCATCACGGACGTGGCCGGGCTGCTCGATGCAACCGGCAATGTCGTTCCGACGCTGACCGCGCACGACGCGCACGCACTCCTGGCGAGCGACGTCGTACACGGCGGCATGCGGCCGAAGCTCGAGGCGGCGCTCAGCGCGCTGCAATCGGGCGTGGCCACGATCTCCATCGGCGAAGAAGGAGGGACGACCCTTGTTGCTGCATGACGAATCCCCTGCTGCTGTCGAGGCGCGCGAGCGCGCCTTCGTCCTCGGCACCTACGCACGCACTCCCTTTCACCCGCGCGACGGCAAAGGGGCGAAGCTCATCGACGCGGAGGGCCGCGAGTACTGGGACCTCCTCGGCGGCATCGCCGTGAACGTGCTCGGGCACAAGCACCCGAAGCTCGTCAAAGCGATGCGCGACGCGAGCAGCGAACTGCTGCACGTATCGAATCTCTACTACCACCCGGCGCAGGGCATCCTGGCGGAGAAGCTGGTGCGCGCGTCGGGCCTCAATCAGGCCTTCTTCTGCAACAGCGGCACGGAAGCCAACGAGGCGGCGCTGAAGTTCGCCCGTCTGGCCACGCGCGGCCGCGCCGGCGTGGTGGCGCTCGAGGAGTCGTTCCACGGACGGACCCTCGGCGCGCTGTCGATGACGGGCCACGAGGCCTATCGCACGCCGTTCGGACCGCTCGTGCCGGGCGTGAGCTTCATCGCGCCGAACGATGTCGCCGCGCTGGAATCAGCCGTCGACGAGAACACCGCCGCGATCATCCTCGAGCCGATCATGGGCGAGGGCGGGATCATCCCGGTCAGCGACGAGTTCCTCATCGCCGCGCGGCAGATCGCTGACCGCACCGGCGCGCTCCTGATCTTCGACGAGATCCAGTGCGGCCTCGGCCGGACCGGTTACATGTTCGCGTTCCAGAAGAGCGGCGTAGTGCCGGACATCGTCACGCTGGCCAAGCCGCTCGGCGGCGGCCTGCCGCTTGGTGCGGTGCTGACCGGACCGGCGCTGGCCGGCGTGGTCAAGCCGGGCCATCACGGCACGACCTTCGGCGGCAACCCGGTGGCCTGCCGCCTCGGCGCGATCGTGTTCGACGAGACCCGCGGCCTTTTGGCGCAGACGCAGAAGCTGGGCCAGTGGTTCGCCGCCGAAGCGAACGCGCTCAAGAGCCGCATGCCGTCGCTCGTGGACGTCCGCGGCGCGGGCCTGATGTGGGGCCTCGAGCTCGATCGCCCTGCCGCGCCGGTCGCGCGCGAGCTGCTGGCGCACGGCTTCGTAGTCGGCACCGCGCGCGAGCGCGTCATCCGTCTTCTGCCTCCATACATCGTGCCGAAGAAGGCACTCACGGAATTCATACATGCCCTCGAGCAGGTGCTCGGCGCGGCGAAGGAGAAAGCAGCGTGAAGCAGATCAAGAAAGTGGCGCTCGCCTATTCGGGGGGACTCGACACCTCCATCATCATCACCTGGCTCAAGGAGAACTACGGCTGCGACGTGGTGGCCGTGGCGGTCGACGTCGGCCAGGCCGACGAGACCTCCGGTCTCGCGCAGAAGGCGTACCGCACCGGCGCGTGCGACTTCCATCTCGTCGACGCGAAGGAAGAGTTCGCGGCCGATTACCTCTTCCCCGTCCTCAAGGCCGGGGCGGTGTACGAGCACGATTACCTGCTCGGCACGTCGACGGCCCGTCCGCTGATCGCCCGCAAGCAGGTCGAGATCGCCCTGGCCACCGGCTGCGATGCACTCGCGCACGGCTGCACCGGCAAAGGGAATGACCAGGTGCGCTTCGAGCTCGCCTATCAGGCGCTCGCACCGGAGCTGACCATCGTCGCCCCCTGGCGCACGTGGGACATCGTCTCGCGCGAGGACGCCATCGACTACGCCGCCGCGCACGGCATCCCCGTGCCGGTGACGAAGAAGGACCCGTACTCACGCGACCGCAACCTCTGGCACCTCTCCCACGAAGGCGGGCCGCTGGAAGATCCGTCGTTCGAGCCCGAGCCGTCGATGTTCAAGCTGACCGTCGATCCGATGGACGCGCCGGACATGCCGGAGAAGGTCACGATCACGTTCGAGTCCGGCATCCCGGTAGCGGTGAACGGCACGCGGCTCGCGCCGGCCGTGCTGGTCCAGACGCTGAATGAGATCGGCGGACGGCACGGCGTAGGCCGCGCTGACATCGTCGAGAACCGGCTGATCGGCATCAAGTCCCGCGGCGTGTACGAAACGCCGGGCGGCACGCTGCTCGTCTCGGCGCTGAAGGCGCTGGAGTCGATCGTGCTCGATCGCGATGCGTCGCACGAGAAGGAGCGCATCGCCACGCGCTACGCGGAGCTGGTCTACAACGGCCAGTGGTTCTCGCCGCTCAAGGAAGCGTACGACTCGTTCGTCGACACGCTCTGCGCCAACGTGACCGGCACGGTGACGCTCAAGCTCTACAAGGGCAACGCCACGGTGGTCGGCCGCAAGTCGCCGCACTCGCTCTACTCGCAGCATCTCGCTTCGTTCGACATGACCGGCTACGACGCGCAGGACTCGGCGGGCTTCATCCGCCTCTTCGGCCTGCAGCTGCGCGGCCGGAAGCGGCTCTCGCCCATGCTGCTGGAGAAGCCGAAGGCCGTGGAGAACGTGCAGTGACGAATATGTGGGGAGGACGGTTCGCCGAGGGACCGTCCTCGCTGCTTCGCGCGCTGAACGATTCCTTCGCGTTCGACGTGGCGCTGCTGGCCGAAGACGTGGAGGGGTCGATCGCGTGGGCGCGTGCGCTCGAAGCCGCGGGGGTGCTGTCCGCTGAGGAAGCGACAGCGATCACCACGGCCCTCGCCGCGATCACGCTCGATCCGAACGCCACCGGCGATCACGAAGACGTGCATTCGTACGTCGAGGCGAAGCTCCGCGAGCAGGTCGGCGCGCTGGCCGGCAAGCTCCACACCGGCCGCTCGCGCAACGACCAGGTGGCCACGGATCTGAAGCTCTGGCTGAAAAAGGCGTGCGACGAAGCCGCGTCGCATGCGCATGCGCTGGCGCAGACGCTGGCGCAGCGCGCTCTGGAAGAAGCGGCCACGCCGATGCCCGGATACACGCACTCGAAGCAGGCGGAGCCGATCACCTTCGGCCACTGGTGCCTCGCGTACGTGGAGATGCTGCAGCGCGATCTCTCACGCTTCGCCGACGCCACCTCGCGCGGCGACGTCTGCCCGCTCGGCTCCGGCGCGCTGGCCGGCACGCCGCTTCCCCTCGATCGCGACGCGCTCGCGCAGGCCCTCGGGTTCGCGCGGGCTACGGCAAATTCGATCGACGGCGTGTCGGACCGCGACTTCGCCGTGGAGTACCTCTTCACCGCGTCGCTAATGCTTTCCCATCTCTCACGGCTGGCCGAAGATCTGATCTTCTTCACCAGCGACGAGTGCGGCTACGCCGAGCTGCCCGATGCACTGGCCACCGGCTCGTCGCGCATGCCGCAGAAGAAGAATCCCGACGTGCTCGAGCTCGTGCGCGGTCACGCCGCGCGCGCCATCGGCGAGCTGACCGGCCTCCTCGCGCTGCTCAAAGGCTTGCCGCTCGCGTACGACAAAGACCTGCAGCTCGACAAAGAGCCGCTGTTTCGCGTCCGCAACACCATCGCCGTGCTGCTGCCAGCACTCACCGCGCTCGTAGGCGGACTGAAAGTCGACCGCGCACGCATGCGTGCCGCCGCCGCCAGCCCGCTGCTGCTCGCCACCGACGCGGCGGACGAGCTGGCCTCGCAAGGCATACCGTTCCGCGAAGCACATGAAATCGTCGGCCGCTCCATCCGCGAGGGCAAACCGATGACCGCCGACGTCGACGTCGTGCTGTCCAAGAAGAGCGCAAAGGGCGGCACCGCCCCCGACCGCGTACGCGAAGCGGCGGAAGCCGCCCTCGCGCAACTCGCCACGAAAGGCGGTTCCTCGGTTCCTCGGAGTTCCTCGGAGTTCCTCGGAGGAGACCACCACCGCGAGCCCGAGGAACTCCGAGGAACCCCGAGGAACTCCGAGGAACTCGAAGGAGCTCCGAGGAACCCCGTCACCGAGAGGAAACCAACCCACCAATGAAACTGCCCAAGGGCTTCGTCGCCTCCGGTGTCCGTGCCGGCATCCGCAAGAAGCGTCCGGACCTCGGCCTGATCGTGGCCGAGGACGGCGCGCAGGCCGCGGCCGTCTTCACGAAGAACCGCTTCCAGGCCGCACCGGTCGTGCTCTCCCGCGCCGCGCTCAAGAAGAGCGGCGGGCGCGTGAAAGCCGTGGTCGTCAACGCCGGCTGCGCCAACGCCGTCACCGGGCAGGAAGGGCTCGCCGCGGCCAAGCGCGTGCGCGTGCGCGCCGCCGAGCTGCTGCGCTGCCCCGAGGAGGAGATCTTCATGGCCTCCACCGGCGTGATCGGCGTGGTACTGCCGGACAAGAAGGTGCGCGACTTCCTCCCCGACGCCGTGACCCGCCTCTCCACCGGCGGCGTGGAGGCGCTCTCGCACGCGATCCTCACCACCGACGTCGGCCCGAAAGTGGCGCAGGCCACCTTCACCCTCGGCGGCAAGCGCGGCCGGCTGGTCGGCGTGGCCAAAGGCGCGGGCATGATCCATCCCAACATGGCCACCATGCTCGCCTTCGTGATGACGGACGCGAACGTCCCCGCCGCCGCGCTGCAGAAGGCGCTCAAGCAGTCCGTCGACGGCAGCTTCAACGCCATCAGCGTTGATGGCGATACGTCCACGAACGACTGCGTGCTGGTAATGGCCTCCGGCAAGCTCGGCAACCCCGCCAACGCACCGCTCGACGACTTCCAGCGCGCCCTCGATGCCGTCTGCCGCGAGCTGTCGTGGATGATCGTCCGCGACGGCGAAGGCGCCACGCGGGTGATGGAGATCGACGTCACCGGCGCCCGCAGCGACAAAGACGCCAAGCTGGCCGCCCACGCCATCGCCACCTCCCCCCTCGTGAAGACCGCCCTGCACGGCGGCGATCCGAACTGGGGCCGCATCCTCGCCGCCGTCGGCCGCAGCGGCGCCCGCTTCTCCGTCAAGCGCATCTCGCTCGCCGCCGGACCAGTCACGCTGGTCTCCGCCGGCCAACCCGTCCCCTACAAGGAAGCCGACGCCGCCAAAGTCTTCGCCCGCGAGCGCGTGCCCCTGAAGATCGACCTCGGCGCCGGCAACGGCCGGGCGGTGGTGCTATCGAGCGACCTCGGGCACGACTACGTCAGCCTGAACGCCGATTACCGATCGTAGGATTCAGGCCTCAACCGCGCCGGACTACGCGAAGCGTTTGGAGTGCGGCGCTTTCCCGCC
>JAXDJK010000785.1:0-2784 GCA_034665665.1 Acidobacteriota bacterium | reverse complement strand
ACAAAAGCGGTGGCGACACCGCACTCCAAACGCTTCGCGTCCGGCGCGTTTTTCGACGAGCACAACGGAACGGTCAAACTCGGCAGGCAGGTTTGGACTGCCGGCGGCCTCAGACGCCGCTTGTCGCGGTGTACAAATGCGGTAGGCGACGACATTTATCCGCCGCGACAAAGCGGCGCCTGAGGGCACCGGCAGTCCAAACAATCCTGCCGTGAAGTTACCGCACTCCAAACGCTTCGCGTAGTCGGGCGCGCTCGAGGTCGAGCGCGTCAGGCACTCTCAGTGCAAGCCCCCATCCCTCCTCAGGAGGGTTGCACCATGCGTCGTGTTCTCGTTCTCTCCATCGTGCTCGTGTCCGCGCTCACCGTTGCTGCGGACGATTTCGAGAAGGTCCTGCTCACCGTCGCTCCGTCCGTCGTGAACTGTGGGTACGACTCGCATTACGACACGCGGCTGGTCGTGTTCAACAGCCGCGACCGGGAGGTCCGCGGGTTGCCGGCGCAGACCGGCGCGGTGATCGAGGGGGCCGACACCATGGTGCCGCTGCCGTCGTTCATCTACCTGCGCAAAGAGGACGCGAACGCGCTCTCGATGTCGCTCCTCGTCGAGAGCAGCGACCGTAAGCATCCCGAGGCGCGGTCGTTCAATGAGCTGCCCGTGGTGCGGGAGCGCGAGTTCACGGCCGGGAAGATCCAGATCCCCGGCGTACGCATGGACGAGGGCTTCCGGAAGACCCTGCGCATCTACGGACTCGACGGCCACACGGCCACGCCCGTGCGCGTGCGGGTCTACTCGCTGGCCGCGTCGAAGCTGCTGTTCGAGCACGACTACTCCCTCATGCCGGCCGGACCGATGTTCAACGCCGAGGGACAGCAGGCCGCGCCGGCGTTCAACATGGAATGCGACCTCTCGAACTACTGGCTCGAAACGGACGGCACGCCCGTGCGCGTCGAAGTCGAGCCGCTGTTCCCCGCGACGAAGATCTGGGCCTTCGTCTCCGTCACCAACAACACCACCCAGCACTTTTACAACGTGCTGCCGCAGCGCTGAGACGCGTCAGGGCTGCGGCGGCTCGGCCGCGCGGATCTGCTGCACCACCGCCTTCGCCAGGTCGTTGGGGATCGGGATGGTCAGGTTGTAATGGGCGATCTTCCACTCCCCGGCGATCTTGCGGAGGACGCCGGTGCCGCGGCAGTCGCCGTACGTCGTGCTGTCGAGCTTCTCGTCGAACCAGGCCACGTCGCCGCCCGGCGCGAGCATGACATTGCGCTCGCGCGGGCTGAAGCTCCAGGCCGTCCCCTTCGCAAAGTACGGATGGGCGAAGGCGCGGAAGGAGGTCACGTCCCAGCGCTCCGTCGCATCCGTGCCGAGGAACACGAAATCCGGCGACATCGCCCCGAAGTAGGCCGGCTCGTCCGCCGTGGCAGCGGCGCGATGCCAGGCATCGACGGTGGCGTTCACCTGCGCCACGGCGGCGGCCGGCGGCGGGGCAGTGGCGCAGGCGGCGAGCAACGTCACAAGGAGGCCGATCAGCGTACGCATGGCCGGCATTATGACGTGCCGATGACGCTGGTCAGCACCTCGAACGACTTCAGCTCGTGCCCGAGGAAATGGCGGCGCATCATCCCCGCCAGCGAGCGCAGCTCCAGCAGCACGCCCGTGGGTATGTCGAGGTCCGCCAGCTCGCCTACCGGCAGGCGCACGATGGCCTCCAGCGCGTCCGCGATCTCGTTGCCGACGATGAAGGCATCGCGCGACGCACAGTTGTCGCAGACGAAGCCCTGCAGCGTCGTATCGAACCGCAGCGGCCGGCCCACGCTCCCGCCGCATTCCCCGCAATTGCGCAGCGACGGGAAGATGCCGGCCAGGCGCAGCATCCACACCTCGGCGTACGCCACCACCGCCATCGGCTGCTTCCCGTCGAGCAGGGCCTCGGTGGTGCGATCGAGCAGGCGGTAGATCCGTTCCGCCGGATCGTTCGCCTGCGCGAACGTATCGACCAGCTCCGCGATGTACGTCGCGGACACGCTGCTGGCCAGATTCTGCTGTGCCGGGAAGAGCGAGCGGATCAGGTCGACCGACTCGATGCGCACGATCTCTTCCGATTCCTTCTCGAAATAGCCGATGCGCACCTTCGCCAGCGGCTCCAGCGACGCGCCGAAGCGGCTCTTGCCGCCGCGCGCACCGTAGGCCCAGCCCTTCCGCTTGCCGTGCTCGGGAGTGAGGAAAACCACCATCTTGTCCCGCTCCCGCGCCGGCCAGGTGTGGAGGATGATGGCCTCCGTCCGTTCGACCTTCACGGGTGAAGGTTACACTGCGGACATGCTCATCCACCCCGCCGAGGCGCGGCGGCAGTTCCGCGAGCTCGCGGACGAAGACATCACCAACCAGAACCTGGCCCGTGGTGCCCTCCTGATCGCGCTCGAGGACAACCCGCGCCTCGACGTGGAGAGCTACCTGGACGAGCTGGCGGCGCTGGCGGTGCGCGTGGAGCGCCGCTGCGTCGCCGGCGAGAGCGCCATCTTTCGCCTCGGGCACCTGCACGCGGAGCTGTTCGACGTCGACGGCTACCGCGGCGATACCTCCAGTTACTACGACCCGCGCAACGCCTGCCTCAACGAAGTGATCGACCGCAAGCTCGGCATCCCGATCACGCTGTCGGTCGTGTACATCGAGATCGGCGCGCGCTTAGGCTTGAAGCTCGAAGGCGTTTCGTTTCCCTCGCACTTCCTCGTGAAGTGCGCGCTGCGCGAAGGTGCGGTCATCCTCGACCCGTACGCCCGC
>JAXDJK010000784.1:0-6773 GCA_034665665.1 Acidobacteriota bacterium | reverse complement strand
GACCAGCGGCACCACGTCGCTGAGCGGCGGGAAGTTCGCAGGCAGGCCGAGCTTGGGATCGTCGATGAGGTAGGCGCCGGCCAGTCCTGCATACACATTCAGGCGGGTCGTGCCGAGGGTGTGATCGTGAAACCAGGCAGGCGCGGCTTCCTGCAGGTTCGGATAGCGATAGCGGGCGCCGTTCCTCGGTGCGCCGGCCGCGCTGTAGTACTTGTGTCCCCGATATCCGCCGTCGCTCGTAAACCACGAGTCGGGCGAGCCGTCGATCTCCGCGGGCACTTCGCCTCCATGCAGGTGCGCGGCGGCCGCGATCGGACCTTCATAATTCTGCGCGCACAACGAGCCGAACAGCGGGATTCCGCCTTCCATCATGCACAGGTTCGCCGTCCCCCATGGGGCCAGCGGATCGGCCCAGTGCAGGGTCTGATCGGTGGAGTATTTGTAGGCGAGGACGTTCGTACTGTTCGTGTCGCCGAGCTCATTGACGTAGGTGACATCGGTGGAGCCGCCGTAGCGCTCGCTGACGATGACCGGACCGGTATAGGAATCGATGACGCCTTCCGGATTCGAGTACTGCCAGACGAGCTTTTCGCATGGCGTATTGCCGAACATGTCAACGAGATAGCCCCATACCCAGGTGCCGGCGTAGCCTTTGACGGTGGCGGACGGCAGGACGTTCGCGCGGAATTCGCACATGCGGAGCGTCAGAGGGACGTTGCCCATGACCGTCGTGATCGTGCCGCCCTGCGACTTGACGGAGAGACGTGGCAACGGCTGATCGAATTGACGGATTGCGGCGCCCGAAAGCGGCGTCTGAGGGCTCTGCGCGGCCTCGAGCACGCATGAGGCGTATAGAAAGAAGACGGATACTGCGGCGAAGATGAATCGGGATCGCATACGAAGACTCTCCTCAAATGCGCGTACGGCGCATGCAGTTGGAGCTGGTTTTTGCGGTGGGACAGAAGAACGAGAAAAGGCGGCGGGGGACCTCAGAGACCGGATCTCATAGGCGATGTCTCCTCACGCGAACTATGGCCGGTGGCCCGTCTGCCGCACGGTGGTCGCGGTCACGGCTCCACGTGACATATTGAAAGCCATCAGGAGTGCCGTTCATTTGTTGAAGGCGGCGGTCGCCGGGCCACTTGCAACGGGTCGATGTGTCGTCCGTCACACCCGCTCGTTCGTCAGATCACCGCAGCAGGTTTGCCGCCGCCCGATCATGAATGCATGATCAGCGTGACGAAGCTCCTCGGCGGCGCCTCCTACTTCGGCGATCGACTCCGCTACGACATCAACTCCGCCAAACAGACCACGGGCGCGCGTCCCGACTCCGGACCGGTCGTGGTCTGGAACTCCACCAAGACCTGCAACCTGGAGTGCGTGCACTGCTACGCCGACGCGGAACCGCGCAAGTTCGCCGGTGAGCTCACCACCGCCGAGGCCGAAGCGATGATCCGCGACCTGGCGACGATCAACGTGCCGGCGCTCCTGATCTCAGGCGGCGAGCCGTTCGTCCGGCCGGACGTCCTCGAGCTCGCGGAACTGGCGATGTCCCTCGGCATCCGGGTCACGTTCTCCACGAACGGCACCCTCATCGACCAGAAGAAAGCGGAGCGTATCGCGAAGATCGGCGTTGCCTACGTCGGCATCAGCATCGACGGCGGCGAAGAGCGTCACGATCACTTCCGCGGCAAGACGGGCGCGTATCAGGCCGCCGTGCGCGGCATCCGCAACTGCCGCGATGCCGGCATCCGCGTCGGCGTCCGTTTCACCGTGACGAAAGAGAACCTCGGCGAGATCGATTCCATCTTCCGCCTGGTCGAAGACGAAGGCATCGGCCGCCTCTGCCTCTACCACCTCGTTTACTCCGGCCGCGGCGCGTATCTGGCGGGCATCGATCTCGACGTCCCGGAAAAGCGCGCGTTGATGAGCAAGCTGATCGACCGCGTCGAGCACTGGAATCGCGAGGAGCGCGCCATCGAGGTGATGACCGTCGACAACCACGCCGACGCCCCTTACATCTATTTACGCCTCCTCGAGCGCGACGAAGACCGCGCCGAGCGTGCGCTCGCCCTCATGAAGATGAACGGCGGCAACCGCACCGGGATCGCCATCGGCTGTATCGACATGTTCGGCCTGGTCCACCCCGACCAGTTCTCGACACACCACACCCTCGGGTCGATTCGCGAGCGGCCGTTCTCGGAGATCTGGCGCGACGATCGGGTCACGTTGCTCAACGGCCTGCGCCGGCGCAAGGAACTGCTGCAAGGGCGTTGCGCAACCTGCAAGTGGCTGCCGATGTGTAACGGCAACTTCCGCGCGCGCGCCGAAGCGGCCACGGGTGATTACTGGCAGTCCGACCCCGGCTGCTACCTCCTCGATTCGGAGATCGCATGAGCACGATGGTCGAAACAGCGGTCCCCGTCTCTCCGCGCGAGGCGGTCAATCGGCGCATCCTCGAAGTCTCCGAGGATCGCGTCCGCGGATTCGTGCGGCAGCCCTTCGCGGAGATCGCACGCCGCGCGGAGCTCGACCTGGACGTCGTTACGGAGCGCATTCGCGCGATGCTGCAGGCTGGCGTCGTGCGGCGCGTACGGCAGACGCTCCTGGCCACGAATCTCGCGCAGGGCGCGCTCATCGCCTGGAAGATCGACGAGTCGCTGGTGGACGCCGCGTTCCGCTTCATCGCCTCGCGCGATCCGTTCTCCGGCCACGTCGTCATCCGCAACAGCGAAACCGGGCCGACCGAGTGGCGCCTCTGGACGACGCTGAAAGTGCCGACCGGCTTCTCGGTCGAGCGTCACTGCGAATACCTCCGCACGCAGATCGGGGCGGAGAAGTTCCGCATCATGCCGGCGCTTCGTGCGTTCGTCCTCGGCGTCGGCCACATGCGCCGCAAGGACATGCCCATCGGCGAGAAGTCGGAGGAGCAGGCCGCCGTGATGGAGCCGGCCATCGTGCAGCTCTCCGATCCCGATTGGGACGTGCTGATGGCTCTCAAGCTGGACCTCGATCCAGAAGAGATCGGCCCCGGCCTCTGGGAGCGCCGCGCGCGCGCCGCGGGGATCGACCCGGAGACGTTCTTCACGATCGCGGAAGACCTCGACCGGCGCGGCGTGATCGGCAGGTTCTCGACGTTCCTCGAGCACTCGAAGCCGGTGGCCGGCGAAGAGCGCCTGTCGAGCTTCAACGGCCTGTTTCACTGGGCCGTGCCGCGCGGACGCGAGATCGAAGCGGGCCGCGAGATCGGGCGCTTCGCCATCCTCACACACTGCTACTGGCGCGATGCCGGTCCGGAGCTCAATGACGTGAACATCATGGCTGTCGCGCACGGCGAATCGAAGGACCAGGTCCTCGCGCACAAGGCAGCCATCGACAAGCACCTGTTCGACATCGGCATCGGCTTCCACTACACGAATGTCTACTGGGGCGGCCGTGCGGAGATCAAACCTTCCGAAGTCTCGCCGGCCGCGTATCGCGGCTGGGCGCGAAAGGCAGGGATCCTGTGAAGCCTGGAAACGTCGTGGATTTCAACGTCAGTCCGTTCGTGGTGATCTGGGAAAACACGCGCGCGTGTGACCTCTCGTGCGTCCATTGCCGCGCGGCCGCGCAGCCGAAGCGCAACCATCACGAGCTCACCACCGAAGAAGGCTTCCGGCTCATCGACGAGATCGCGGAGATGAAGCCCAAGGTGTTCGTGCTCACCGGCGGCGATCCGCTGAAACGCGACGACACGTACGAGCTGATCCAGTACGCGCGCATGAAAGGGCTCGAACCGTCACTCACACCGAGCGCCACGCCGCTGCTCACCGAGGAAGCGGTGACGAAGATGAAGGCGCACGGATTGGGACGGATGGCCGTGAGCCTGGATGCGTCGAATGCGGCGGATCACGACGCGTTTCGCCGCGTCGTGGGATCGTTCGATCTGACCCTACGCGCGATCCGCCAGGCTGCGCGCGAGAACATCCCCGTGCAGGTCAACTCGACCGTCACGCGGCGGACGGTAGGCGATCTGCCGAACATGGTCGCGCTGCTCGAGGATCTCGACATCGCCATGTGGAGCGTCTTCTTCGCCGTGCCGACCGGACGTGCGAAAGAGTCGGACCTCATCAGCGCCGAGGAAGTGGAAGAGCTGTTCGGCTTTCTCTTCGAGACCAGTAAACGGGTGAAGTTCTCGATCCGCACGACCGAGGCCATGCACTATCGCCGCTACGTCCTGCAGCACGGCGGCGCCATGCCGCTCGGCGTGCATCCGAGCCCCGACTCGCTCGACCGCAACGGCGCGCCGCGCGCTCCCCGCGGCGTCAACGAGGCCAAAGGCTTCGTCTTCATCTCCCACATCGGCGACGTCTATCCGAGCGGCTTCCTGCCGCTCAAGGCGGGCAACGTCAAGCACGAGCGCCTGGCCGACATCTATCGTGAGAGCCCGCTCTTCGTCGCGCTACGCGATCCGGACAACCTGCACGGCAAGTGCGGCCGCTGCGAGTACCGCGATCTCTGCGGCGGCTCGAGGGCCAGAGCCTGGGCCATGACAGGCGACGTGTTCGCCTCCGATCCGCTCTGCGCGTATCAGCCGTCATGAAATTCTCCATCTTCGTCGGCGACATCGCGGACGCGCCGGCCGAGGCGCTGTGCACGTCCACGAACCCGCGGCTGTCGCTGATAATGGGCAGCGGAGCCTCCATCCGGCGCCGCGGCGGTCCGGCCGTGATGCGCGCCTGCGAGGCGCTGCTCGCCGGGCGAACGAATCTGCCGCCGGGCACCGCGCATCCGACCACCGCCGGTGCGCTGCCGGCCAAAGTGGCGATTCACTGCATCGCCAGCGACGCGGCACATCGCTCGTCGGAGGCGATCGTGCGGTCGTGCGTTGCGAGCGCGCTGGCGTGCGCGCATGCACTCGGATGCGCGAGCGTCGCCGCACCGATCTTCGGCACCGGCCACGCACGGCTCAGGTTCGCAACGGCAGCGGAGGCGATGGCGCAAAGCGCCGCCGAGACGCCGTCGCCCATCGAGCACCTGATCTTCGTCACGAACGACGAAGAGAACGTCGCCACGCTGCGCGCGATCCTGGAGACAGCGGCGGGACAGACCATCCACATTGAGCGTTCCCAGAAAGTCGAGCCGGAGGGTGACAGCTTCTGGTCGTTCTCACCCGGCATGGATTGAGGAGAAATCGCATGAAACCCACCGCTGAGCCATGGAAGATCAAGACCGTCGAATCGCTGACGATGAAGACGCGGAGCGAGCGCGAGCACGCCATCGCCGAGGCCGGGTACAACACGTTTCTCCTGCGCAGTGACGACGTCTATATCGACCT
This sequence comes from Acidobacteriota bacterium, assembly GCA_034665665.1. Classification (GTDB taxonomy): domain Bacteria; phylum Acidobacteriota; class Thermoanaerobaculia; order Gp7-AA8; family Gp7-AA8; genus DASWOB01. The sequence continues at coordinate 1,456 of JAXDJK010000784.1, read as the reverse complement.
CCTGACCGACAGCGGCACCAACGCCATGAGCGACCGGCAATGGGCAGCGATGATGTCCGCGGATGAGTCCTACGCGGGCGCGCGCTCCTTCTACAACATGGAAAGCGCGGTGCGGGAGATCTACGGCTTCCGGCACATGGTCCCCACGCATCAGGGACGCGGCGCCGAACATCTCATCTCGCGCATCCTGATCCGTCCCGGCCACGTCATCCCCGGCAACATGTACTTCACCACCACGCGCGCCCACCAGGAGATGCAGGGCGGCGAGTTCGCGGACGTGGTCATCGACGAGGCGCACGATCCCTCGCTTGAGCATCCGTTCAAAGGGAACGTCGATATCGTCAAGCTGACGGAGCTCATCGAGCGCGTCGGCCCGGAGAACATCCCCTACGTGAACGTCGCGTGTACGGTGAACCTCGCCGGCGGGCAGCCAGTGTCGATGGCCAATCTGCGCGCGGTGCGCGAGGTGTGCGACCTGTTCCGCATCCGACTCTGGTGCGACGCCACGCGCGCCGTCGAGAACGCGTACTTCATCAAAGAGCGCGAAGCGGGCTACGCGCAGAAGCCCGTGCGGGCCATCCTCCACGAGATGATGTCGCTCTTCGACGGCTGCACGATGTCGGCGAAGAAGGACTGCCTGGTCAACATCGGCGGCTTTCTGGCCATGAACGATCCCGACATCCTGCAGGCGGCGTGCGAGCAGGTGGTGCTCTTCGAGGGGATGCCGACGTACGGCGGCCTGTCCGGCCGGGACATGGAAGCGATCGCCCGCGGCATCTACGAGATGGTGGACGACGATTACATCGCCCATCGCATCGCGCAGGTCCGCTACCTCGGCAATCAGCTGGCCGCGGCCGGAGTGCCGATCGTGAGGCCGATCGGCGGTCACGCGGTATTCATCGATGCACGCCGCTTCCTTCCCCATCTCGACCAGGAGCAGTACCCGGCGCAGTCGCTCGCGGCGGCGCTCTACGTCGAGAGCGGCGTGCGGGCGATGGAGCGCGGCGTCGTCTCGGCGGGACGCGATCCGCTCACCGGCGCCAATCGGCATCCCGCGCTGGAGCTCGTCCGCCTCACGATCCCGCGGCGCGTCTACACCGACCGGCACATGGACGTCGTGGCCTGGGCGGTGCGCTCGCTGTACGAGCGCCGCGAAGAGATCGCCGGACTCGATCTCGTGTACGAACCGCCGTCGCTGCGCTTCTTCACGGCGCGCTTCGCGCCGCTGCCGGTGCGGGTGCCGGTGCGGGTGGAGACATAGCGTGTTTCCCATCGTCGAAGCCGCGTTCCTCGGCACGAACGTCAAGCAGTTCGAGATCGCGGCGCCGCGCATCGCACGCAAACAGAAGCCGGGCCAGTTCGTGATCATCCGCGTACACGAGAATGGCGAGCGGATTCCGCTCACGATCAAGGCCTCGGACCCGCAACGCGGCACGATCACGCTGGTCGTGCAGGC
>JAXDJK010000783.1:0-6382 GCA_034665665.1 Acidobacteriota bacterium | reverse complement strand
CCTCGAGGCCGGACCGGCCGTGCCGGACAACCGCGGGCAGTACATGGAGAACTTCTTCCTCTCCCTGGCCAAGACCCCGGAATCGCCCTACCCGCCGCTGCCGGGCGACGGCGCGAAGCACGGGCTCTTCCCGCTGCCCGATCCCGCGGAGGAAGCCGTCCCGCGCGCCACGGTGCTCATGATCGGCAAGCAGGCCGACCAGAGTTACCTCGTACAGGAGAGCGTCACCGCCGAAGCGCCGGACGGCAACGGCAAGCGCGGCCTACCGTTCTCCAGCACCTTCGAGCGCATCGGCGGCGGTACCGCGTGGCACTGGCTCGGCACATCGCTGCGCCTCCTGCCGCACGACCTGTCCATGAAGACCACCTACGGCGTCTTCAACGACTGGCCGATGGAATACGCCGAGCTCGAAGAGCTGTACGGCTGGGCCGAATCGACCATCGGCGTCTCCGCCAGCGTGGCTGAGCAGGCACCACTCCAGCCGGTCATCGGCCTCACCTACCCCTCCGGCTACGAGTACCCCATGCCGCCCATCCCGCTGAGCGTCGTCGACGACACCGTCAGCAAGGGCGTGACCGGCCTGACCGTGCGGCCCGACGGTGATCGCGACCCGCAGAGCTACCCGGTCTTCGTCACCGCCACGCCCGCCGGCCGCAACTCGATTCCGAACTATCAGGACCGCCGCCAGTGCGCCGGCAACACCAACTGCATCCCCATCTGCCCCATCGGTGCAAAGTGGGACCCGACCATCACCCTCGGCACCGCCCTCGATTCCGGCAACGTCACCGTGCAGTACCAGACCGTGGCCGTGAACGTGGCCACCGACGATCAGAACAACGTCACCGCCATCGATTACCTGACCTGGACGCGCGACCCCGACACCGGCGTGCTCTCGTCCACGCCCGGCTCCGTCTCGGCGAAAAAGTACGCGCTCTGCGCGCACGCCATCGAGAACGTCAAGCTCCTGCTCATGTCCAACGGCCGCAAGGGCGTGGCCAACAGCAGCGATCAGGTGGGCCGCAATCTCATGGACCACGTGCTGTACCTGTCGTGGGCGCTGGCCCCTGAGCCGCTCTGGGGCTACCGCGGCCCGCTCGCCACGGCCGGCATCGAGACGCTGCGCGACGGCGCCTTCCGCGAGTTCCGGTCGTCGTTCCGCATGGAGATCGGCAACGAGGGGTGGAACTTCCCCATCGGCGATCCCTACACCACCCTCAACGACTTCGTCTCCGGCACGAACGCCTCCGGCCTGAACCCGAACTTCGAGCGCCTCGGCGGCCTGGCCCTCGCGGAGAAACTGAACTTCTTCTACACACGCCAGTTCCGCATCGTCGCGCTCTTCGATCAGGCGCCGCAGGAGGAGAACCGGGTCACGCTGCACCCGTTCTACACCGACGGTCTCGGCCTGCCGCGTCCGCACGTCGAGTACGGCCTCGATACCTACACCCTGGATGGCTTCGTGGCCGCCCGCTCCGTCTGTACCGACATCTACAAGAGCATGGGGGCCACCGAGTTCACCACCCAGCCCACCGGCGGCGCCGGTGACTTTCACTACAAGGGCGTCAGCTTCCACATGTACGGCGCCGGCCACATCATGGGCACCCATCGCATGGGGTCAGACCCCACGCAATCGGTCGTCGATGCCAACCAGCACTCGCACGATTGCCCGAATCTCTGGATCGCCGGCAGCGGCAGTTTCCCCACCGTCGGCACCGCCAATCCGACCCTGACCATCATGGCCCTGGCGCGCAAGACAGGGCTGAACATCCTCGCCACACTCGAACAAGAAAGTTAGAGGCCGCACGATGTACATCAACAACGCGTTCTTCACCGTAGCGCCGGGCCAGGAAGCCGCCGCCCACGCCGCGCTGACCCAGCTCGCCGCCGACATTCAGCAGAACGAGCCCGGCACGCTCATGTACGTGATCCACGACCCGAATCTCGATCCGGGCGTGAAGATCTTCCCCCCGCCGACCGCCAACCAGATCCTCTTCGTCGAAGGCTACACCGACCAGGCCGCGTTCCTCGAGCACCACCACGGCCCGATCCTGCACGGCTTCATCGAGCAGCACGGCGGGCTTTTTCTGAACATGTACGCCCCGACCCTGCCGTTCGTGATCACCCAGGGCATGGAGCTCAAGCACGGCTTCATCCGCCCCGGTGCCGACGTCCCGAACGCCTTCCAGGTGGAAGCGCGCTGGGTCCTCCAGCCCGGCAAAGCGAAGCAGGCCTGCCGCGCACTCGTCGATTACGTCCGCGCCGTGCGCGACGACGAACCGGAGACGCTGATGTACACCGCCAGCCTCCCCGACATGAGCCACAAATCGCAGAACACCCCGCCCATGTCTGCCGAGCGCCTGATCTACAACTCGTCCTGGTCGACGCAGCAGGCCTTCTTCGACCACGGCAGCGGCCCGATCTACCAGGGCTTCCTCAAGGAGCACGGCCACCTCTTCGTACAAGCCCTCGGCGCCCCGACCACCAACCACCCCTACATGACCACCTCCGTGATGAAGCGCTTCGCCGGCTTCTTCCGGCCGGAGGCGTTCCTGGTGGACCAGTAGCCAAACAGTTCCTCGGAGTTCCTCGGAGTTCCTCGGATACATGGCGCCCGAGGAACTCCGAGGAACCCGAGGAACTCCGAGGAACTCCGAGGAACTGCCCCGCTATACTTCCCCCGCGCATGACGCCCTACGCCATCTCGCTCCCGCTCATCGGCCTCGTCTGGGTGACCATCGTCTACCTCAACGAGCGTCACAACCTCCTGAGCTGCGATCACTTCCGTTCCGCGGCGGCGAAATGGTTCGCGTACATCTGGCTCGGCATCTTCATGCTCGGGCTGACCTTCCTCGTCACCGCCTCCGCCTTGCGGCCGGCCGAGGCGCGCGACCTCACCAACATGCCCTTCTATTCGCTGTTCGGCCTGCACGCCGTGCTGATCGTGTTCCTCATCGGCTGGTGGCTGGCCTCGGGACGGCCGCCGCTGCGCGAGTTCCTGAACATCCGTCACGAGCGCCCGCTGGAAGTCGTCTCCGTCGGCGTGGCCGTGGGCGTCGGCGGGTGGATGTTCACCCTCCTCGTCGCCATGATCATCGCCCTGCTCCTCCAGGCCACCGGCATGCTCCAGCAGCCCGACGGCATGCCGCCGATGATCGGCTGGATGGCCGCGCTGCCGCTCTGGAAGAAGGCCGTGATCGTTCTCTCCGCCATGACCATCGAAGAATTTTTCTTCCGGTCCTTCCTCCAGAAGCGCATCGGCCTCATCGCCTCCACGCTCCTCTTCGGCCTGGCCCACTTCACCTACGGCCAGCCCCTGCTCCTGGTCGGCGTGACCGTCATCTCCATCATCATCGGCCTCACCTTCTACCGCACCCGCAACGTCCTCCCCGGCGTCATCGCCCACGGCGTCTTCGACGCCATCCAGCTCTTCGTCATCGTCCCCTTCGCCGTGAAGATGATGGGCGGGTAACGCAGAAGCGGAGCTTCGTCACCACTCTTCAGAGCTCCGCGCTCCGGGTTCGCGTTACTTACTGCGGAGCGATCAGCTGCACGGTGGGAAAGTACGTTCGATAACGTCGTGGATCCCGTGTGAGCAGACGCATCCCACGCACAGCCGCGTGTGCGCCGATGTAAAAGTCGGCGAGCGGCGCGCCCTTCACGCCCCCTCGTCGCCTGTAGGAGAGGAAGGCTTTCCCGGCGAGAAATGCCGCTTCATACGGCAGCTCTAGCCGTTCGAACTCCTCCGGAGGTAACAATTGCTCCAGCTCTTCGACCGTTGCGAACCCGATCGAAAGTTCGGCGAAGATCAGCGGATTGATCGCCAGCGCGGATTCGTCGGCGGCTCTCGACAGCGCCTCTGCCGACCAGGTTCCCCATTTCGGGTCGTCCGTCACCAGATCAAGGATCACGTTGCTGTCGACGAGAGTGATCATCGACTATTTCCGCGTCAGGGCCAGGATTTCGTCAGTTGACATCCTCACGCTCGACCGGCCTCTGAGGCGACGAACGATCGTTTCTCCTCGAGTCGGCCACTCCGGGCTGGTCGATTTCACGATGTGAACCGAATTACGTTTCTCCACGAACTCCACTTCGGTATCAGGCAGCAGTCCGAAACGCTCCCGGATCGCTTGAGGAATCGTGACCTGCCCTTTTGATGTGATACGCATGCCGCTCCTTTCTTACTGCGACAAGTAAGAACCCATCAAATGCCCATCGCAATTCTACTGGGCTGCGGACGGCAGCGGACGCCAAACCGACCTCTTGCCCATTCAAAACTTCCGAGGTAGCCTCGGAGTGGGACTTTCGCTGGGTCGTGAAACGCCATGCTCGCAAAAGTGTGGAGTGCAGCGACACTCGGAATTGATGCAGTACGAATTGTTGTCGAAGTCGACGTACGGAATGCACAGCAACCAGGCTTCACGCTCGTCGGATTACCCGACGTAGCGGTACGGGAATCGTATGCGCGGGTGCGTGCCGCGCTGAAGCAGTGCGGGATGTCGATCCCGTGCAAGCACATCACCGTCAACCTCTCTCCGGGCGACGTTCGGAAGGAAGGCTCGGGGTTCGATCTGCCGATGGCACTGGCCATCCTGATCGCCCTTGGCCACTTGCCGGTCGAGATGGTGGCGGGGCGCATGTTCGTGGGCGAGCTCTCGCTCGACGGCACACTGACGCCCGTCCGCGGCACCCTCTCCATCTCCGCAGCCCTGGCCGGCGATGACTCGGTTCGCGAACTGATCGTTCCGTCGGCGAACGGAAACGAAGCGGCCGCGGTCGAGCAGATGCATATCGTGGGAGCGCCCCACCTCCCGGCGCTCCTCGCGCACCTCCGCGGCATTGCCATCCTCCCGCGCGTCTCCGCGGCGACGGCCATCGAGTCGGATCTCGAGCCGGTCGATTTCACCGACGTCCGCGGGCAGGCACTGGCGAAGCGCGCTTTGGAAGTCGCGGCGGCGGGAGGGCACAACGTCCTGATGATCGGCCCGCCCGGATCGGGCAAGACCATGCTGGCCAAGCGTCTGCCGTCGATCCTGCCGCCGTTGTCGCTGGAGGAGGCAATCATGACCACCAAGATTCACTCCGTCGCCGGAACTCTGCCGGAGGGCGGCGGTCTGCTGGCGCGCAGGCCCTTCCGCGCGCCGCATCACACTATCTCCACGGCGGGACTGGCGGGCGGCGGCGCGCGCTTGCGCCCCGGCGAAGTCAGTCTCGCGCACCACGGCATCCTCTTCCTCGACGAGCTGGCCGAGTTCCGGAGGGAAACGCTCGAAGTGTTGCGGCAGCCTATGGAGGACGGCATCGTGACCATCGCCCGCGCGGCACGCACCGTGACCTTCCCCTCGCGCTTCGTCCTTGCTGCTGCCTTAAATCCTTGCCCTTGTGGTCATTACAACGATCTCCGCCGCTCGTGCTCGTGTACCACCCATCAGATCGCGCGATACCTAGCCAGGATCTCCGGTCCTCTCCTCGATCGCATCGATCTCCAGGTAGAAGTGGCTGCACTGCAGGGCGATGAGATCGCGTCCCACCAGCCGGGGGAGACGTCTGCCGCGATCCGCGTCCGCGTCGATGCCGCTCGGGAGTTGCAGCACGCCCGCTTCGGGCGCGCCTCTATCCGCAGCAACGCGGAGATGACCTCGCGCCATCTCCGGATGCACTGCGAGCTCGATGCGGCCTCGCAAAAGCTTCTTCTCCGCGCGATCGAGCGGCTCGGCCTTTCGGCCCGCGCGCACGATCGCATTCTCAAGGTGGCAAGGACGATTGCGGACCTGGCCGGGGAGGAGCGCATCGGCTCCGCGCATGTCGCCGAAGCCGTGCAGTACCGCGCACTGGATCGGGCGTATTTCGGGTGAAGCCGTGAATCGCGTACCGCCGCATCGGCGAATGCGGCGCTACGCTGTTCTGTGCCGCGAGCAGCGCGAAAGCGCGCGCCGGAGGCGCGCACTACACCGCGAACCGCCACGAGAAGAAAACAGAACTCTTTCCGTAGGTGGACCGTCGTGTAGTGCGCGCCTCCGGCGCGCGCTTTTCGCGCTGCTCATGGTGAATAGCGGCGGGAGCGGGTTCCGGAGTTGCAGACAGTCACGGCAGGAGGAGAGTGCATGCGCGTAGCGGTTCCACACAACACGACCAGGGATAGGGCCCGCAAGACGGTGGAGCAGAAGCTGGACGGAATGCTCAGCCAGTTCGGGGGGCACGCGGAGGAGGTCCACCACGAGTGGATCGGGGACACGCTCCATTTCAAGGGGAAGGCCCGCGGGATGGCGCTGGCGGGTGAGGTGGAGGTGACGGATGCGGCGGTGATCGTCGAGGCGAAGCTGCCGCTGCTGGCCATGGCGTTCGAGGGGCGCATCCGCGAGGCCGTGGAGAAGGAAGTAGCCGG
>JAXDJK010000782.1:0-4002 GCA_034665665.1 Acidobacteriota bacterium | reverse complement strand
TCCGGAACGGCCGGACGAGCCGGCACCATTCAAACGCAAGCTCGCCGCGATCCTCGCCGCCGACGTCAAGGGCTACAGCCGCGTCATGGAGGCCGACGAGGAAGGCGCCCTCCGCACGCTCACGGCGTACCGCAGGACGGTCGACGCAGTGATTTCCCGCCACGAGGGGCGCGTGGTGAGCACCGCCGGCGACAGCATCCTCGCCGAGTTCGCGAGCCCGGTCCAAGCCGTCCGCTGCGCGGTCGAGTTCCAGGAGGCGCTGGAGAAAAGCAACGCCGAGCTGCCCAGAGACCGCCAGCTTGAGTTTCGCATCGGCATAAATCTCGGCGATGTGATCGTCGAAGGGACCGATCTTTTCGGCGACGCGGTCAATGTCGCGGCGCGCCTCCAGTCGCTCGCCGATCCCGGCGGCATCTGCATCTCGGGGAGCATCTACGATCAGGTCAGGACCAAGCTGCGGCTCAGCTACGAGTTCCTCGGCGCTCAGAAGGTCAAGAATATCGCAGAGCCGGTCCCGGTCCACCGCGTGCACCGCGACGGAGCAGGCAAAGTCCCGAGCCGGCGCGCGCTGTCGCGTCGCGGCCTCGCCGTGGCGCTGGGCCTCGCCGCACTTCTCGCCATCCTCTGGGTTCTCGCTCCGGCGCTCAAGGACTTCATCGGCGCATCTCGGACCGCGCCGGCAACGGATCGCGCCTCGATCGCGGTTCTGCCTTTCGCCAACCAAAGCAGTACTGAAGACGACTATTTCAGCGATGGTTTGTCCGAGGACCTCATCTCCGCCCTCGCCCACTTCTCGGGCCTCAGAGTGGTGTCCTGGAACGCCGTCGTCCCATACAAGGACCAGGATCTGCGCCCTCAGCAATTGGTGCGGGATTTTGCTGTCCGCTATATCGTTGATGGCGGCGTTCGCCGCTCCGGCGACCAGATCCGTGTCACGGCGCGCCTCTCAGATGCCGAGCACGGCACCCTGCTCTGGTCCGAGCGCTACGACGAGCAGCTTCGCGACGTGTTCGCGGTGCAGGACGACATCACCCGCCGCGTGGTGAACACCCTGGCGATCCGCGTGAACGACCTGGAACAGGAGCGGGCGTTCGACAAGCCGACTGAAAACCTGACGGCGTACGACTATTACCTGCGGGGCCGGCACCTTTTCCGCCGGTTCACCCGCGCGGACAACCTTCAGGCCCGGGAGATGTTCGAGACGGCGGTGGAGCTCGATCACGATTATGCCGAGGCCTACGCGGCGCTCGCGTGGACGGAGACCAAAGCGGCGGAAATGGGCTGGACGGAGTTCGGGGAGGAAGCGTTCTCACGTGCGCGGGAACTCGCCCAGGCGGCCCTAAACCTCGATCCTCTCAACGAGCTCGCGCATGTTCAGCTCGGTGTCATCCACGCTTTTGAACGAAACTACGATCTGGCCCTGGGAGAACTGCGTCGCGCAACCGAAGCCAATCCGAATTTTGGCGGGTTTCATGCCGAGCGTGGATTCGTTCTGCTCTTCGCGGGGCAATTGGATGAAGCGATCGACGCTCTCGAGGAAGCATTGCGCTACGATCCCAAACCGACGCCGAACACTTTTCACGGTCTGGCCGTCGCCTATTACTTTCGACAACGCTACGACGAGGCGATCGTCATGCTGCAGGGAGCCATCGAGCGTTACCCGCAGCACGTCCCCCTCTATATCGTGCTTGCCGCAAACTACGCCGCGGCGGGACAGGCGGAAGATGCGGAGCGCGCCGCCGCCAATGTGCGGCGCTACAATCCATTCTTCGATGCGAGCCTCTACGCCGCTCTGTTCCGCGATCCCGCCTCGGCCGAGCGCCTTCGGCGAGACCTTCAGAAGGCGGGGCTTTGACCAAGAGAAAGCTCCCGGCAGCAAAGGCGGCATTGAGGGCTCGAGCACGTGCTCGGTTTACTCCGGCGAGTTGGAGCCCTCGGCCCCACTTGAGAAACTCTAAACGGCTGCGGACAAGCCTGTGCGTCATTCGAGACGCGGTCCTGGCGGACCGCTCCTCAGGATGAGGAGCTTTGGTATCAAAAAACAGTCCTCATGCTGAGGCGCGCGCGAAGCGCGCCTCGAAGCACGCACATCGCTAATCAAGAGCCTACTCCAATGGCCCCAGCGTCCGCCTCACCGCAGCTTTCCAAGCCCTCAGCTTCCGCCCCCGCGCCTCGCCATCCATCTGCGGCTCGAAGCGCCGGTCGCAGCGCCAGGAGGTGGAAAACCCCTCTGCGTCGGGCCAGATCCCGGCGGTGCGCCCGGCCAGCCACGCGGCGCCCAGCGCCGTCGTCTCCAGGATTTCCGGCCGGTCGACCGGCGCATCGAGGATGTCGGCGAGGCGCTGCATGGTCCAGTCGCTCGCCACCATGCCGCCGTCGACGCGAAGCACCGTCCCGGAACCGCCGCTCGGCCAGTCGCGGCGCATCGCCTCGAGGAGGTCGTGCGTCTGGAAGCACACGGCTTCGAGCGCCGCGCGGGCGAGCTCGCGCGGTCCGGTGGCGCGCGTCAGGCCGAACAGCGCGCCGCGCGCCTCCGCGTCCCAATGCGGCGCGCCGAGGCCGGTGAAGGCCGGCACCAGGATCACCTCCTGCTCCGGGTCGGCCTCGGCGGCGAGCGGCCCGGACCGGTCCGCCCGCTCCAGGATTTTCAGCCCGTCGCGGAGCCATTGGACCGCCGCGCCGGCGATGAAGATGGACCCCTCCAGCGCGTATGTCGTCCGCCCGTCCAGGCGGTAGGCGATGGTGGTCAGGAGCTTGTTCTGCGAGGCGACGGCGTCCGCCCCCGTATTGAGCACGGCAAAGCACCCGGTGCCGTAGGTCGATTTCACCATGCCGGGCCGGAAGCACGCTTGGCCGAGCGTCGCCGCCTGCTGGTCGCCGGCGATGCCGCGGATAGCGATCGGCGCGCCGAACAGGGCCGGCTCAGCCGTGCCGAACTCTGCGGCGCTGTCCTTCACCTCGGGCAGCAGGGAACGCGGAACGCCGAGGAGGCGCAGCAGCTCGTCGTCCCAGCCGTTGCGGTGGATGTCGTAGAGGAGCGTGCGCGAGGCGTTGGTCGCGTCCGTGGCGTGCACGCGCCCGCCGGTCAGACGCCAGAGGAGATACGTGTCCACGGTGCCGAAGGCGAGGTGTCCGGCCTCCGCATCGGCGCGGGCGCCCGGCACTTTGTCCAAGACCCAGGCGATCTTCGTGCCGGAGAAATACGGGTCGAGCAGCAGCCCGGTTTTTTTGGTCACCAGCGGCTCCGCGCCTTCGCCCCGCAGGCGTGCGCAGACATTAGCGGTGCGGCGGTCCTGCCAGACGATGGCGCGATGCACGGGCCTGCCGGTCCGCCGATCCCAGACCAGCGTCGTCTCGCGCTGGTTCGTGATGCCGATCGCCGCCACGTCGGCCGCCGCGGCCCCGGCCTTCTGCAGCGCCGCGCGCGCCGTGGCGAGCGTGGTCCGCCAAAGGTCGTCGGGCTCGTGCTCCACCCAGCCCGACGCCGGAAAATGCTGCGGAAACTCCTCCTGCGCGGAAGCAACGGTTCGTTGCTCCCGGTCGAACAGGATCGAGCGCGTCGAGGTCGTTCCCTGGTCGATGGCGAGGACGAAGCCGTTCATGCTGTGAGACCCCGGACAGAAACATGGCCGGGAAAGCCCCGGCCATGCGATGAGTGCGAGTGAGCGGCTCGGCTACTGGGCTTCCGACCAGCGCTTCACGAGCTCGTCATAGACGATGGTTTCGCCCTGCGGCTTCTCGTTGTCGAGCTTGGCGGCCGGCCCGTCTTCCTTGCCGAGCCACTCGGAGGGGTCCTTCTCGTCGTTCAGGCGCGGTCCGCAGCCGCCATAGACGTTGGCCTGCTCGTCCGCGGCCTGCATGCGGGCCATGGTCACGTCCATCTCCTCAGCGAGCCGGTCCATGGCTTCCTGTGCCGTGAAGGCGCCGGAATTTACGTCGCCGATCTGCTGCCACCAGATCTGCGCGAGCTTCGGATAGTCCGGCACGTTGATTCCGGTCGGC
>JAXDJK010000781.1:0-5075 GCA_034665665.1 Acidobacteriota bacterium | reverse complement strand
CCGGCAGCCCAGCCGGGCTCCGCGAGGGAACGATGAACGCCGAGCAGCACCGTCGAGTACTCGTCGTCGACGATGATCCCCAGATCCGAGAGATTCTTGCGACCGTCCTGCGTCAGCGTTCGCTGATCGTGGACGAAGCAGGCGACGGACGCGAGGCCATCGATCTCTTCCGCGAGCACCAGCACGCCGTGGTGCTGCTGGACCTGCTCATGCCGCGTGCCGACGGCTTCACCGTGCTCGACGCCATCGACCGCGACCAGCTCATCAAGCCGATCGTGCTGGTGATCACCGGCGCCGACCGTACCCGCATCGAAGCCCTCGACTCCCACCGCATCCACGGCATCCTCCGCAAGCCCTTCGAGCCGCAGGAAGTCGCCGACCTCGTGGCCGCCTGCGTCGACATCCGCGGCCGCAGCACCTTCGAGACCATGGCCCTGGCCACGATGATCTCCGGCGCCCCGATTCTCGCGCTGCTGTCGAAGTGGTGAGGGGAGAAGCAGCTCTCAGCTGTCAGCTCTCAGCTTTCAGGGGCGAAACGCCGCGCCTCGGGTTCTCCCTGAGAGCTGACAGCTGACAGCTGAGAGCTGCCTCACCCTGCCTCACCCAATCCACCGGTGCCCGAGCAAATCCGCCAGCAGCAGAATCATGCCGCCGGACAGCAGGGGGTTGCGGGAGTGGGTGTGGCGGGAGGCGCACTGCTTGACCGCGGCCAGGAGCGACTCGATCTCGAAGGGCTTGGCAATGATCCCGCAGACCGGGAAGGTGTGCACGCGGTCCGTCTCCAGCTTCGTCAGCGAGGCGGTGAGCACGATCACGCGCGAGAGTACGTCCGGCCGCTCGTCCTGCAGGAACTGCAGCACCGCGAAGCCGTCCACGTGAGGCATGCGCAGATCGAGCAGCACTGCCGCATATTGCAGCACGCGCAACTTCTCGATGGCCTCGATGCCATCGGTTGCAATCTCGGTCTCAAAGTCCCGGCGCAGAATGGCGGCCACGAGGGCACACGTCGCTTCGTTGTCATCTGCAATCAGGACGCGCGGCTTTTCCAAGTTTTTCGAACCCCCGATGGCGTTTGGACGTGCGGGGATTGTAACCTACACGAAGGTAGCGTTTAACTATGGATCGACCGACCAAACGCCAGATGAAAGATCTGGCCAAAGCCACTCCCCAGGAACAGGTGAAAGAGCGCAAACAGGCCGGCAAGGTCCGGCGTGCCTTGCGCAAAGGCAAAGGCGAGACACGCGAGCAGCGCGTCACCGAAGAGAACTGGGAAAACCTTCTCGACCTCCACGGCCGCTCCCGCCGCAGGCCCTCGCTCGAGAAACTCGTCAGCGACCTCCATCACGAACAAGCCACCTACACAGACGACCCCCTCGACTTCGCCTCCGCCGGCATCGTCATGAACGTTGCGAGCGGCCGGTGCCGCATCTTCGCGAACGGTGACGAGATCGATTGCTTCTTCCCTCCCGAGATCGCGGTGCGCCAGAAGAGCGCCCTGGCGGTGGGCGATCGCGTGCAGACCCGCGCCGACGAGAGCGGCGTCTGTCACATCGAGACCATCCTCCCGCGCCGCAGCGTCCTGGCCCGTCCCGACCCGCTGCACGCCCACCGGCAGCGGCTCGTGGCCGCGAACGTCGACGTGGTCATTCACGTCGTCTCGGTCAAAGCGCCGCCGCTCCGGCCGCGCCTCATCGACCGCTATCTCATCGCCATCCAGCGCGGCGGCGCCCAGCCGGTGATCTGCGTCAACAAAGTCGACCTGCTCAGTCCCGAGGAGCGCAACGCCGAGATCGAAAAGCTCGCCCCCTACCTCGAGCTCGGCGTCCCGGTGATCGGCTGCTCCACGAAGACCGGCGAAGGACTGGAAGCGCTGCGTGTCGAGGTGGAAGGAAAGATGACTGCGCTGGTCGGTCACAGCGGCGTCGGCAAGTCCTCGATCGTCAACGCCCTCGACACGACCCTCGGCTTAGCTACCAACACCCTCCACCGCCGCGGCACCGGCCGCCACACCACCAGCACCTCCACCCTGTACGACTTCGGCGAAGGCACCTACCTCATCGACACCCCGGGCATCCGCGAATTCGGCCTCTGGGACCTCGACCGCGACTCCCTCCGCGACTACTTCCCCGAATTCGAGACCCCCGCCGAGCTATGCCGCTTCACCAACTGCACCCACGTCCACGAACCGAACTGCGAGGTCAAGGAGCGCGTGGAAGCCGGAGAGCTGAGCGAGGCGAGGTATGGGACGTATGTGCGGTTGTGGGAGGACCTGGCGTGATATGAAAAGCGAAATGTTGAATGCTCAATGTTGAATGTTGAATGTTGAATTAGGACCGGGGCACGCCGCACGCCGCCTTTCATTCAACATTCAACATTCACCATTGAACATTCAACATTTCGCCTCTACCCCGCCAACAAAACCTCAACGTCCACCGCCCGCGAAAACAGCCACCCCTGCATCTCCGCGCACCGCACCCCCGACAAAAACTCCCTCTGCTCCAAAGTCTCCACCCCCTCCGCCACCGTCTTCAGATGCAACGCGTGCGCGAGGGCTACGATCGCGCCGACCACCGCGGCCGCGCTCTCGTCCGTCGTCACATTCCAGACGAACTGCCGGTCCACCTTCACCGTGTCGATCGGGAAGCGCGTCAGGTACAGCAGCGACGAAAAGCCTGTCCCGAAATCATCCACCGCGAGCGACACGCCCATGTACTTCAGCGCGCGCAGCGTGGCCAGCGTTGCCTCCGCGTTCTGCATGGCCACGCTTTCCGTGATCTCCAGCTCCAGCAGATGCGGATCCAGCCCCGTGCTCTCCACGATCTCCCGCACCGTATCGATCAGCTCCGGCTCCTGAAGCTGCCGTGCCGACAGATTCACCGCCACCCGTAACGGCCGGCCCATCTTCGCGATCAGCCGCTGCACGTCGATGCAGGCCTGCCGCAGCACCCACGCACCCACCGGCACGATGGCCCCGCTCCGCTCCGCGATCCCGATGAACGCATCCGGCAGCAGCAGCCCGCGCGTCGGATGCTGCCAGCGGATCAGCGCCTCCACCCCGACCATTTCCCAAGAGGTCGCGTCGTACAGCGGCTGGTAATGCAGCAGCATCTCCCCGCGATCCAGCACCTGGCGCAGGTCCGACTCCAGCGCCATCCGCTGCGCCTGTTCCTCCCGCATCTCCGGCGTGAACTGCTGAATCCGCGAGCGCCCCAGCTCCTTGGCCCGGTGCATGGCATGCTCCGCGTTCCGCACCAGCGCCGTCGAGCTGTCGCCGTCGACAGGGGAGAGCGCGATCCCGATCGTGGCCGACACGTGGATTTGGTTCCCATCCAGCGACAGCGGGATGGCGATCGCGTCGAAGATCCGCCGCGCCACCCGCTTCGCCTCCTCCACGTCGCCGATATCCGGCAGGAACACCGTCAGCTCGTCGCCGCCCACCCGCGCCACATTCTCTTCATCGCCCGCGATCGAGCGCACCATGCTGGCGATCACCTGCAGCGCGTTGTCGCCCACGGCGTGCCCGAACGTATCGTTGATCAGCTTGAAGTGATCGAGGTCGATGAACAGCACCGCCACCTGCTCGCCCGTGCCGTTGCGGGCCACCCGCGCGAGGATCGAGGCCAGCCGCTCCTGAAAGAAGATCCGGTTCGGCAGCCCCGTGAGCGGATCCTGCCGCGAGCCGTAGCGCACCCGCTGCTCGAACTTCGTCCGGCTGGTGACGTCGCGATCGCTCCCGCGGAAGCCGATGATCCGGCCGCTGTCGTCGAAGCGCGGCACCGCGCTCGACTCCACGAAACACTCGCTCCCGTCCTTGTGCCGCAGCCGCTGCACCAGGTCCGTCCAGCCCGTGCGCGCCGAGAGGAGGCGCGAGAAGAACTGCCGCACCTTCTCCCGCGACTCCGGAAAGTAGAACTCGTAGAAGGCCTTGCCCAGCACCTCGTCGGGCTTGTAGCCGATCATCCGCTCGATGGCCGGGCTGCAGTAACTGAAGCGCCCTTCGCCATCGATCTCGAACACCCAGTCATCCACGCCGCCCGGATGCTCCCCCTGCCGCAGCGCCTGGCCGGCGCGGCGGCGATGGGTGACGTCGCGGTAGTTCAGCACCAGCCCGGCCACGCCCGGATCGTCCAGCATGTTCACGGCGATGCCCTGCAGCCAGCGCCATTCGCCGTTCTTCTTCCGCGCCCGGCATTCGAAGGTGACGCTCGCGCCGCGCTGCGCCAGCAGTTCGCGGCGCAGCTCTTCGACGCGCTGGACGTCGTCGCGATGCAGCACCGCGAAGCCGTCCTGCCCGAGGAGCTCGCCCTCGTCGTACCCGAACATGCGGTGCAGGGCGGGGCTGAGGTAGGTGATCTTCCCCTCGGCATCGACGAGGCAGATGGCCTCATACGAGTCGCCGACCAGGGCCCGGTAGCGCTGCTTGCTCTCGCGCAAGGCCCGCACGGCGCGGTTGCGCTCCGTGACGTCTTCCGCCACGAGGAGGCGCGCCTCGAGCCCGGTGGCCGAGAGGCGGGAGATGGTGGTCTCCACTTCGATGGTGTTCCCGTCCTTGCGCACATGCGTCCAGGCCCGCCGCCCGGCGCCGTTCCCGCGGGCATCATCCAGGTAGTAATCGACCGCGCTCTCCGCTTCGCCGGGAGGGTGCAGGTCGAACACTCGCATCCGCCGGATGTCCTCCGCGGTGAATCCGTAGTTGCGCCGGGCCGCGGCGTTCACGGCCTGCAGGGTCAGGTCCTCGGCGTCGTACACCCACATCGGCTGCGGGTGCTGCTCGAATGCAATCCGGTACAGCCCATCCGCGGACAGACCGCGGGCCGCTGTGTAGACACTCGACTCCATCACGCTCCTGGGTAAGTGGTTGATGACACGACGCGCCGGAGGGCTCCGGCGAAGGCCGAGGCAATGTAACGGAGGGTGCCACCTTTGAGAAGGTGCAATTACGGTAATCGGTTACATCTCACCGAAACGTGACCGAGGGAGTGCGGACGCCTGTACGCGTACCCGGGTACGCCGCAAACGCACAGGCGAGACGCCTGTGGGCCCTGCGGACGGGACGTCCGCGCTCCGGACGGCGA
>JAXDJK010000780.1:0-4666 GCA_034665665.1 Acidobacteriota bacterium | reverse complement strand
TTACGCGCAGCTCAATGAGCGCGCCGAACGCGCCGCCGCCACGTTGCAGTCACTGGGAATCGAGCCAGGCGACCGCTTCGGCCTCCTCGCCCACAACTGCCCCGAATTCCTCGAATACTTTTTCGCCGCCGGAAAAATCGGCGCGATCGTCGTGCCATTGTCGACAAGAGCGACTGCACACGAATTGAGTCACATCGTCGCGGATTGCGGAATGAAGCTGTTGTTGCACGGGGACGAATTTCGCGAACTTGCCGCGCAACTGGACGTGAAGGTTGCGGGGTTACGGGGTCACGAGGTTTCATCCAGCAACCCAGTAACCCAGCAACCCAGCAACCCCGATGAAACGTACTGCCTCCTCTACACGTCCGGCACAACCGGCAAACCCAAAGGCGTGATGATCCCCAAACGCCAGCTCTACTGGAACGGCTACAACACCGCCGTCAACTGGGGCCTGCGCGAAGACGACGTCAGCCCCGTCTTCACCCCGCTGTACCACGCCGGCGGACTGGCCGCGTTTCTGATCCCCATCTTCTGCGTCGGCGGAACCGTCGTGCTGCATCGCACCTTCGACGCCACCGAAGTCTGGCGCACTATCGAGCGCGAGCGCTGCACCGTGATCCTCGGCGTGCCCACCATCTGGAAGCTCCTGATGGACGCGCCGGAGTTCGCGACCGCGGACCTCTCCCACGTCCGCTGGCTCATCTCCGGCGGCGCGCCGCTGCCGCAGTACCTCATCGCCGCCTACCAGCAGCGCGGCGTCGTCTTCAAGCAGGGCTACGGCATGACCGAGGTGGGCGTGAACTGCTTCACGATGACCGTGGAGGACTCGTACCGGAAGCCCGGCTCCATCGGCCGGCCCATGCTCTTCACCGAAGTGCGGCTGGTCGACGGGGACGGCCGCGAAGTCCCTACGGGCGAGATCGGGGAGATGTGGATCCGCGGCCCGCACGTTTCCAACGGCTACTGGAACAACGAAGAGGCGACCCGCGCCACGTACGACGAGGACGGCTGGCTGCACACCGGCGACCTGGCCCGCCGCGACGACGAAGGCTTCTTCACCATCGCCGGCCGCCGCAAAGAGATGTTCATCAGCGGCGGCGTGAACGTCTACCCGGCGGAGATCGAGGCCGAACTCGTCAGCCATCCCGCTGTCTCGGACGCGGCCGTCGTGGCCGTGCCGGACGAGACCTGGGGGGAGGTTGCGGTGGCCTACGTGGTCGGGTCCGCCAGCGCGGAAGAGCTCGCGACCTACCTCACCACCCGCATTGCGAAGTATAAAGTGCCCAGACGCTTCGTATTTATGGATGCACTGCCGAGAACGCCGTATGGAAAAGTGCAGAAGGCAATGCTGATCGAAGCAGAGGGACGGGAGCAATGAGCGGATCGACCAGCGGCGTAGCCGATGCTCCACCAGGGCGGATGACCCAGGAAGAGCGCTCCGGGAAATCGCGCCACCAGATCCTCGACGCCGCCCTCAAGCTCTTCTCCCACAAAGGCTACGGCGCCACCAGCGTTCGCGACATCGCCGAAGAGGCAAAGCTCTCCAAGGGCAACGTCTACCACCACTTCCCCGACAAAGAGACCATCTTCCGGGCCCTGCTGGACCGCTACTTCCAGGCCATGTCGCAGCCCGACTTCCCCTTCAACCGCGCCCTGGCTACCGGCGCGTTTCCCGACAACCTCGAGGCGATGGGCAAGGCCGTTCGCGACACCACCAACGAATACCGCGAGTACATCGCCCTCATCTATGTCGACGTGGTCGAGTTCGACGGCACCCACGTCCGTAAGTTCTACGCCGACATGGCCGACCGCTTCGACGGCTTCATCAAGGCCCACGGCCTCGAGGAAGAGCTCCGCGGCCGCCTGGCCGAAGGCCTCTCCCCCGTCTCCGCCGTCATGCTCGCCACCCGAATCTTCTACAACTACTTCACCGTCGAGATCCTCTTCGGCGTCAAAGACCACTTCGGCAAGGACACAGACGCCGTGGTAGGCGAGATCGCCCGGATCCTGCGCAGCGGCATGCTTCGGCAGTAGCAGTTCCTCGGGTTCCTCGGAGTTCCTCGGGTCCGCCGCGCTCGCCGAGGAACTCCGAGGAACCCGAGGAACTCCGAGGAACTGCCTCGCAACACCTTTGTCACGGCCCGGCCCGCACCCCGGGCGTACCATCTCCGATCACGGAGACATCTATGCGCCCCCTGTCGCGAATGCTGTTCGCGTTGTTCCTCCTTCCTGCTGCTGCGTTCGGGCAGTTCGAGGAGAAAGTCACGGTCAGCTACGTCGAAGTGCCGGTCAGCGTCGTCGGACGCGACGGCAAAGCCATCGCCGGCCTGACCCAGGCCAACTTCGAGCTCTACGACGACAACACCAAGCGGCCCATCGACTCCTTCGAGGCCATCGACTTCGGCGCCGTCGAGACGCAGAAGGCCATTTCCCCGCTGAATCCAGCCTCACGGCGCAACTTCCTCCTGCTGTTCGATCTCTCGTTCTCCAGCCCCATCTCCCTCGGCCGCGCGCAGGAAGCGGCCCGGAACTTCGTCGATCGCAACCTCGGCCGCCGCGATCTCGTGGCCATCGGCACCGTCAACGTCGACACCGGCTTCAAGTTCCTCACCGCCTTCACCACCGACCGCAACCTCCTCGCGGCGGCCATCAGTGATCCGCGCAACTTCCGTTCGTTCGATCCGCTGCAGATCGGCAGCTCCAACCTCTTCGTCACCACCACCGGCCCTGATGGCGCGGGCAGCGACGTCAGCGCCGGCAAGTCCGCGGCGGACGAGAACGCGGCCGATTTCGTCCGCGCCAACGCCAAGATCGACGATTCGCATCGCCGCATGCGCGTACGCAATCAGTTCAAGGTCCTCGGCCAGGTCGCGACGACGCTCAAGCGCCTCCGCGGCCGCAAGCACCTCGTGCTCCTCTCCGAAGGCTTCGACGCACGGCTCGTGCAGGGCCGCAATAACGCCTCTTCGAAAGAACAAAGCGACGAGAACACCGCCATCAGCGACGGCGAGGTCTGGAAAGTCGACAGCGATTCCCGCTACGGCAACGCCAACATGCAGGCCGTCCTCGGCGAGATGGCCGACGAGTTCCGCAAGGCTGACGTCATTTTGCACGCCGTCGACATCCAGGGTGTGCGCGTCCAGAACGACACCCGCGAAGGCGCCCGCGTCAACTCGAACGACAGCCTCTTCCTCATGGCCAACTCCACCGGCGGCACCGTCTTCCGCAACTCCAACGACCTCACTAACGACTTCCAGCGCCTCGCGGATCAGCAGCAGGTGGTCTACGTCCTCGGCTTCAACGCGCCGGTTGGCCGGCCTGGCGAGTTCCACCAGCTCAAGGTGAAAGTCACCGGCGTCCCGGGCGCGCACGTCCAGCACCGCGGCGGCTATTACGACTCCGGCAACGATGCGGCCGTCACCCGAGCCCTCTCCAACGCCGAGATCATCCTCAACGACATTCCCCAGAATGACATCGACGTGGCCGCCCTCGTCTCCGCCTTCCCCGCCAGCGGCGGCAAGGGCGAAGTCCCGGTCATCCTGGAGATCTCCGGCGCCGACCTGGCCAAGCACGCCGGCAACGCCGTGGCGCACGTCGACATCCTGATCTACGCGTTCGATGACGACGGCGTGTCCCGCGACGCCCTCAGCCAGCGCGTCACCCTCGACCTCAGCAAAGCCGGCGAAAAACTCCGCGCCGGCGGCATCAAGTTCTACGGCACCCTCGAGCTCCCCCCCGGCAAGTACGCCATCAAGAGCCTGATCCGCATCGCCGAGACCGACACCAAAGGCTACCGCCGCGCCGACGTGGTGGTCCCCGACGAATTCGACGTGGCCGTCCTCCAGCCGATGTTCTTCGAACAGCCCGGCGAATGGATCATGGCCAAGAACGAGCGCCGCGGCGCCAAAGCCAACTACCCCTTCATCCTCGACGGCGAATCCTTCATCCCCTCGGCGAAAGCCAAACTCCGCCAGGGCGAGCCGAGACTCTTCACGGTATTCGTCTACAACGCCGCCCCCGAAGAGCTCACCTGGACCAGCACCCCCACCGCCAAGCTCGTCTCCCAATCCCACACCCAATCCGTCACCAAATACGTCTTCGCCCTCGAGAAGATCACCCTCGGCACCACCGCCGTCGACGTGACCTTCCGCAAGCCCGGATCGACGGAAGCGCGGACGGTGAGCGTGCCGGTGGTCGTGCAGTAGAAGGTCGTATACGATGCGCCCATGTCCGGTCCCATCACGCAGTTCATCGACCACCACTACCGCCATTTCAACGCCGCGGCCCTGAAGGCTGCCGCGCAGGATTACAACAAGCACCTCGCGAACGGCGGGCAGATGCTCGTCACGCTGGCGGGGGCGATGTCTACGGCCGAGCTCGGGCTGTCGCTCGCGGAGATGATCCGCGCGGACAAGGTGCAGGCGATCTCGTGCACCGGGGCGAATCTCGAGGAAGACATCTTCAACCTCGTCGCGCACGATGCATATGAGCGCGTGCCGCACTACCGCTACCTCTCCGCGCTCGACGAGCAGATGCTGCTCGAGCGGCACATGAACCGGGTCACCGACACCTGCATCCCCGAGGGGGAGGCCATGCGCCGCATCGAATCGGCGGTGCTCAAGCACTGGGTGGAGAAGGACCAGCAGGGGAAGCGGCTGTTCCCGCA
>JAXDJK010000779.1:0-13372 GCA_034665665.1 Acidobacteriota bacterium | reverse complement strand
CTCGGAGCTTCTCGACAATGACCTCCACCCCGGATGCATGCGCCAGCTCGACGAGCTCCGCGTTCGGATAGTCCGCGCGGACCCACGCCAGTTGTGAGCGACTGCCACCCAGCAGAAGAATTCTGCTCGACCCGGCCAGCACGGCCCGCTCGCTTTCTTCCACGGCCACCGGATTCCACATCGGCAGCAGCGCCTTCAGCTCGCCCTGTTCGAGATCGGCGTTGCGCTGCTCCTCGTTCGGACCGTCCGGCGCTTTCGGCGGCGCGGCGTGCAGCGGTTTCGTGGTGAAGTCCTTCAAGCGGACCAGCACCGTTCCGTTCCTGTCCAGGAGGTGGAATGTCACCTTCTGGCCATTCACGTCCACATTCGGGTCGAACGTCCAGGTCGCGTAGCCGTAGTACAGGTCGCGCAGGGAATGAACGATCTGCACCTCACCGACCGAGTACGGGAGACCGAGCCGGGCGTCCATTCCCTTCGCCTTCAGCAGCCCGATGGCGGTGTGCAGCGAACCATCCATCAACGCGGGATGCAGCCAGAACTGATCGGCGTCAGCCTTGAGGTGCTCCGGCAGTGCGAGCACCGCCAGCGACTCGGAGTCGTTGGCGAAGATCCGATCGACGATCTGGAAGCTCCTGCCGAGATTCAGGCCGGCGCTGCTGAGGAACGGGTACAGCTCGTCCCGTGTCATCACCTGCTCCTGGCAGCGCTCCCGGATCGCGGCGATATCCAGGCGTTCCGGCACACCGTTGTCCACCGCATATCCCAATCGGCCCCTGCAGTGCGTGATCGCACCTCCGCTGCCGACGGTCCTGACCGCGAACTCCACGTCATTCCCGCCCGGTGCAAGCGCGATCTCGGTCTCTTTCGCCTCGCCCCCTACAACCAGTGGCCGCTCCCATGTGAGATTTCGAATCACGCGGACCGGCCGCCCCGCGGCCATCTCTCCGGCTACCCTGGCCATTTCCATGTACGCAACGCCGGGCAGCGTCTTCTGCGTGCCGATGACGTGGTCCACAAGGAAGAACTCATCCCCGGAGAACCGGGCGGCGAATTTCTGTTCCGTGAAGGTCGAAACGTTGCGGTGAATCAGCGGATGGAGGCGTGCCTCGGCGACGGCTGTGCCGCGCGCATTCGTTTCGATGTCCTTTTCGGCGAGCGGGAACCAGTAGCGCTCCCGCGCAAAGGGATACGTCGGAGCAGACACACGCCTCGGGACGCCCGGCTCGTGCAGCAAGCGCCAATCGATCTGGGCACCCAGGGTCCACAGTTCGCCGAGCTTCGCCAGCTCGCACGCGTCGATCAGCGCCTGAACCAGGCTCGCGTCGGTGGAGGCGCTGTTCAGCTTCTTGCCGGCGCTGTGGCGGTACGCATCCGCGGGCGTGCCGCCGTCGAGAACCTGCTGCAGTTTCCGCTTCAGGTCATCCATGTCCGAGACGGCCAGCGCCAGCCGTTCCGGCATTTCATCCCTTCCGACCTGCAGCGTGTACGCAAGGTCCATCAACGCCACGTCGTTCGTCGCCAGATACGCGCGGAGCGATTCGACATACGCCGTCAACCGGTCGCCGTTCTTCGCGGACACGACGATCAACTGCGGCTGCGCCGCATGGGCCGGCCGCTGGCGTTCCGGCGCGATGGACTCCTCGAGCACGATGTGCGCATTCGCGCCGCCGAAGCCGAACGAGCTGATCCCGGCGCGCCGCGGGAGAGGCGAACCGTCGGCATCGACCGGCGCGGGCCAGGGCGTGAGCTTGTCCGCGATGAAGAGCGGCGTCCCCTTGAGGTTGATGTACGGATTGAGCTCCTGCAGGTGAAGGTTTGCCGGAATCTGCTGGTGCTTGATGGCCAGCAGCGTCTTGAGAAGGCCCGCGATTCCGGCAGCCGTCTCCAGGTGTCCGACGTTCGTCTTGACCGAGCTCAGGCCGATGTGAGGCGTGGCGGCCGGCACTTTCCCGTGCCGCCTGTACAGCTCGGAGAACGCCTTCGTCAGCGCCTGGATCTCGATCGGATCGCCGAGCGGCGTCCCGGTACCGTGACATTCGATGAAGCCGACCGTAGCGGGATCGACCTGACCTTTCTCGTACGCCTCGATGAGGAGCTCCGTCTGGGCGGCGGGATTCGGTGCGGTCATCGCGGTGACGCGGCCGCCGTGGTTCTCCGCCGTGGCCTTGACGATGGCGTAAATGTGATCGCCATCCGCCTCGGCCGCCGCGAGCGACTTCAGGAAGATGGCGCCACAGCCCTCCCCTCGCACATATCCGTTCGCGCTCTTGTCGAACGTCTTGCACTTGCCGTCCGGACTCAACATGCCGGCCGAACTGAAGGAGATGTACGCGGCGGGCGTGAGCATCACCTGCACGCCTCCGACGATGGCCATGTCGCTGCTTCCGGTGTGGATTGATTCCAGCGCCCGATGCAGTGCGACCAGCGAGCTGGAACAGGCCGTGTCGAGCGGCGCGCTCGGTCCGCGGAGGCCGAGCAGGAACGAGACGCGGTTGGCCAGCACGGAATGCGAATTACCCGAGGCGCTGTAGCCGTCGAGCACCGCGCCGTTCGTGTTCATCACGTCGATGTAGTCATTCGTGGCGACGCCGACGAAAACACCGGTCCTGGTGCCGGCGAGCTCGGAAACCTTGTGCCCCGAGTCCTCCACCGCCTTCCAGACCTGCTCGAGGAAAATCCGCTGCTGCGGGTCCATCATCTGCGCTTCGCGCGGCGAGATCCCGAAGAACAGCGGATCGAACTTGTCGATCTCGCGCATGAACGCGCCCTTGTTCGCGCTGGTCTTGTTCGCCTCCTTGAGAGGGTCGCCGTAATAGTCCTCCCAGCGCCAGCGGTCGGGCGGGATGAGCGTCACCAGGTCTCTGGAGCCCTTCAGGTTCTCCCAGAACTCCTGCAGGTCCTCGGATTGCGGCATCACGCCGCTCATTCCGACGATGGCGACCGGCCTCTCGATGAAGCGAAGCTCCGGCGCGTTCGTTACCGCGCCACTCGCGGCCGCGGGTTCACGCAAGGCCACGGCAGGACTCCACGCCTTCTTGTTTCCGAACGTCGCCGTGGCGGCGAGGGGCTGCGGATCGGCCGGCGCGGACTCGGGCGCGGGCGCAGACGCCGGCCCGCGGTAGACGCGAAGAAGATCGTCCTTCCGCTCCTCGACGAGGTTCTTCGCGATCTCCTGGATGGATGGGTGGTCGAAGAAGAGAACGGGCGTGATGTCGAGCTGGAAGTGGTCGTTGATCGCGTTGGCGTACGTCATCAGGCCGATCGAGTCGAACCCGAGGTCCAGCAGGATCTTGTCCGCCGCGATGTCGCTCGCCTCCAGCTTGAGCAGGCGCATGACGATCTGCGACAGCTCGTTCTCCATCCACTGCCCAAGCACCTCGTTGGCCTGCTCGGCGACGGGAGCCGCAGCCGATGAAATCGGCGGCGTGGCGGGCGCTTTCCTGCGCAAGCCCCAGGCGATCTCCAGTTTCTCCTGCACGCCCTCCACCACGACGAATTGCGAGCGGGGGGAGGCGAGGCCACGCATGAACGCGTCCAGACCGACCGCGGAGCTCAGCGGCTTCATGCCCAGCGTCTTCTTCATTGCGAGCTCGGTCTGCTCGTCCGGCCGCATTCCGCCGTCGGCCCACAGCGACCAGTTGATGCTCAACGACTTGCCGGCGCGCGCTCCTGACGCGCGAAGGCGCTCGCGTTCGGCCGCGAACGAGTCCATGAAGGCGTTCGCAAAGCTGTAGTCCGCCTGCCCCGGATTGCCGGTGACGGCCGCAAGCGACGAAAAGAGGACGAAGAAATCGAGGGTCTCGTCCTTCGTCGCTTCATCCAGAAGGAGCGTCCCCTGGATCTTCGGCGCGAAGACCTCCGCCATTTCCTGGACGGTCTTGTTGCGGATGAAGGAGTCCCGCACCAGGCCCGCGGAGTGAATGACGCCGGTGAGGTCGCCGAACTGCGCTTTGGTCCTTCGAAGCAATTCGTCAACGTCTTCCCGCTTCGAAACGTCGGCTGCGACGTAAAGGACCTCCGCGCCGAGTTTTCGGAGATCGTCCAGCCTCGCCTTCTGCGCCTCGGACAGCGCGGAGCGCCCGGTGAGCACCAGCCGCGCCTTGCAGGTTTTCGCCAGAAAGTCCGCGAAGACCAGGCCGAGCCCACCGGCTCCGCCGGTGATGAGATAAACGCCGCCGTCACGCAAGCGCGCCACGCCGTCCGCCCCCGGCAGGTCGAACACCTTCAGCTTCCTCACCGAGCGCTGTCCCGACTCGTACCGAACCGCGACGGCATCCTGCGTCCGGGCGCGAAGCTCCGCGAGCAAAGCCTCGACGGTCTCGCCGGGCGCATCGCTCTCCTGCCGGACGTGCAGCGCCTTGCAGATCAGTTTCGGATGTTCGGTGTGCAGCGTGTTGACGAAGCCGGAGATCGCTTCGCTCAACGGCAGGGCCCCGCCCGGCGTGGCGTGGAGGTACAGAAGCTGAGCCCTGCTCTCCAGCTTCGCCTTGATCAAGGCCTGGCAGAGGAAGAGGAACGAGAACACCGCTTGCTCGCCCGTCCAGGCGAAACAGATGTCTTCGACAGTGGCCAGCGATTCCAGAAGACGCGTGAAGTCTCCGCTGTTCTGCGCGTCGATTTCATACGTGCGGTCGTCGATCTTCTCGAACTTGCTGCCCGGCCTCACCAGGACGACCTCCGCGGCCGTCCGGTTCTGATACGCGTCGCGCAGCGTTTCGTCCGCACCGAAGAGCACGAGCGAACGCGGGTCGTGCCGAGCCGCATCGTCCGCGGCGATGGCGGCCTTCTCCCAGTCGTACGCGTAGTAAAGCCGGGAGAACCCATCCGCGTCGGCATCCGCTTTCTTGTGCACCTCCATGAGAGGCACGCCCGTGGACTCACGAATCCGGACCAGGACTTTTCCGGTCTCATCGACAATCAGCACGTTCGACCGGCGCACGCGGGAGTCGCGCTTCCCCTCCGCCTCGGTGGTGTAGCTGAAACATTTCGCCGTCAGCGGACCGAGGATCTCCACCTCGCCGATCGAATAGGGCACGAGCATCTCGCCCGCGCCGTCCGTGAGCCGCGCCGCCATGCCGGCCTGCAACGAGCCGTCGACCAGCGACGGATGAAGTACCAGCTCCTGCAGATCCCCGCGACGGAACTCCGGCAGTACCAGTGCGGCCAGTGCTTCCTTCTCGTTGCTGTGGACCTCCGCCAGTACCTGAAAGCTCGGTCCGAGATTCAGGCCGGTCGACTGGAAGAGCGGATAGGCGTCCTTACCGTTCACATCTTTCGTGCATCGCGCACGGATGGCCTCGAGATCGACGTATTCCGGCTGACCGTCCTGGCGATCCGTGTAGAGGAGTTTGCCCTGCGAGTGAAGGGTCTTCTTTCCTTCGAGCTCGCTGAAGACCTCGAATTGCACCGCCTCACCGGCCGGCTTCAGCTCGATGAAGACTTCCTGCGGCGCCGAATCACGGACGGCGATCGGACTGACCCAGACGATGTTCTGAATGCGGCGCACGGGCCGGCCGGCGGCCAGCTCTCCCGCCTTGCGCGCGAGCTCGAGGTACGCCACGCCGGGCAGCGTCGGGATGTCGGACACCAGGTGGTCGTAGATGAAGAAATCGCGGTCGTGGAACGTCTTCTTGAAAAGCTGCCGCTCGAAGGTCGACTCGTTGCTGTCCACCATCGGGTGGATGCCCGCTGCCGCTGCAACGGCGTGCCGGGCCGCGGACGGCTGGCCGCACCAGTGCCGCTTGCCGGCAAACGGATAGGTCGGCAGGGGAATTCGTCTCGCCGCGCCGTCCGGCGGAAACCCCTGCCAGTCCGTGAGCAGCCCTTCCGCCCAGAGACGGGCGATCTTCCGAGGGTCGCGAGCCTGCGACAGCAGCCGGACGAATTCCTGCTTTTCGCTCCGACTGAGCAGCCGCGTGACGCTCTCGGCGAGCTTGACGTGACCGACGGCGACATCGTCGTCTTTCTTGCCGTCGCGGAAGCGGGCCAGCTTCTCGAGCAGCTCTTCCTTCGAATGCGCCACGATCGCCAGGCGCTGCTCGAACGATTTTCGTCCATGCTGCAGCGTGTACGCGGCGTCCTGGAGATCGACGTCGTTCTCCCGCAGGAATTCCGCCAGGCGGCTGGCCATCGCGGCAAGCTGCTCTTCGTTCCGTGCCGACAACGGGAAAATCAGTTCCGTTGCCGGCGTGTCACCTGCTCGTTCGCGAGGCTCGTAGCTCTCGAGGATGACATGAGCGTTCGCACCGCCCGCGCCGAAGGAACTGACCCCAGCGCGCAGCGGAAGGTGCACGCCGTCCACTTCTTTCGCCTTCCACTCCTCGGTTTTCGGGCCGGCGACGTAGAACGGCGAATGCTCGAAATCGATGAATGGATTCGGCTCCGCGGAATGCAGCGACGGCACGAGCCGGCGATGCTGCATCTGCAGCAGGACCTTGGTGATGCTCACCACGCCCGCCGCCGCTTCCAGATGCCCGATGTTCGTCTTGATCGAGCCGATCGCGCAGGTCTGATTCGCCACATGGTGGCCGCTGAACGCCGCGGTCAGGCCGGCGATCTCGATCGGATCGCCGAGCTCCGTGCCCGTGCCGTGGGCCTCGACATAGCCGATGCTCTCCGCGCCGATCTTCGCCTTTGCCAGCGCTGCCTGAATCACGCTGCTCTGGGCCGCCGGGTTGGGCACGAAATACCCGCTGGTCCGCCCGCCGTGATTGACCACGGCGCTCTTGATCAGACCGTAGATGTGATCGCCGTCGGCCTCGGCCTGGTCGAGCGGCTTGAGCAGCAGCGCTCCAACGCCCTCGCCGGCCACGTAACCGTTGGCGTTCTTTCCGAACGTGCGGCAGACGCCGTCCGGCGACAGTGCGCCTCCGCCCAGATTGATGTCCAGCTTGGCCTGATGGAGATCGAGATTCACGCCGCCCACGATGGCGGCGGAGCAGTCGCCGGCCTGAATGGCCTCGCACGCGAGATACAGCGCGGTCAGGCTCGACGAACAGGCGGTGTCCACCGTCAGGCTCGGACCGGCCAGATTCATCCAGTAGGAGACGCGGTTGGCGATGCTCCAGAGAAACGAATTGGGCGAGACCTCGTGGCCGGCATGCTGCTCGTCGATACCGATCATTTGATACATCGCCCAGACCGCGCCCACGTAGACGCCGATGTTCCGCGGGACTCCCTCACCAGCGAGGATCTCCGGGTGATAGCCGGCGTCTTCGATTGCTTCCCACGCTACTTCCAGGAACAGCCGCTCCTGCGGGTCGAGCATCTCGGCCTCGCGCGGAGAGATGTTGAAGAAGAGCGAGTCGAATTTGTCGACGTCGTCGATGAAGCCTCCGCGATACTTTGCGGCGCTTCCATACTGCAGCCGGCGCTCGTAGCGGTCCGCCGGAATCTCTTCGATGCAGTCGACGCCGCGCTCCAGGTTCTGCCACAGCTCGCGGACGTTCTTCGCCTTCGGGTAACGGCCGGCCATGCCGACGATGGCGATGTCCACCGCGCGACGAGGCGTGCCAGAGACCGGCTCCTGTTCCGCTACCGTCTCGGCCACCGTCACCGCCGCCGGCGAGGCGACGGTCTGGGCGTTGCGATACCTCTCCAGCCGGTACCGGACGTCGGCGCCGCCCACCAGCTTCGGCGTGCTGCTCTCGAACACGAGCTCCGGGATGTTCGTCTTCCGCGCGAACGCCTCCACCAGCCGTTCGATGATCGCGTCGACTTCCTCCGGTTTCAGGCCGGCCGGTACCGTAAGGCGGACGAGATCGTTGATGCTCGTACGGCGCTGCATCCCCACGCTGTGTCCCGCCGCCCGGATGCCGGTGGCGAGATACAACCACGCCACGAACGAGGGCACCGGGTCCGCGAGGTCGCTGAACTCCGGAATCGATCGGACGTCGATCAGGACACAATGGCCGCCGCCGGAGTGAGCGACCGGAATGCCGCGCGCGGTCAATGCCTGGCCGATGCGGCGCGCCTGCTCGATCTTCCGCGAGACTCTCGTCTCGATGTACTTGCGGTTCTTCAGCGAGAGCGCGATCCGCTTCTTCTCGATGACATCGAGACCGGCGCCCTCCGCATCGAGCAGCTCCTGCAGTCTGTGGTGCAGCGCTCCGTCATTGCAGGCGATGATGCCGCCCTTGTCGACGCAGAGCTCCTTCGTCAGGCTTCCGATCACCACATCGGCATACGACAGGATCTCCCGGACCACCGCCCATACGGTCTTGCCGGCGTGC
This sequence comes from Acidobacteriota bacterium, assembly GCA_034665665.1. GTDB lineage: Bacteria > Acidobacteriota > Thermoanaerobaculia > Gp7-AA8 > Gp7-AA8 > DASWOB01. The sequence goes on along the minus strand of JAXDJK010000779.1, from coordinate 5,141 downwards.
TCCTTCTCCCGCTCGATGAGGTCGTGCGCATTCTGGACGACCCTGGTGGCGTCGATGACCAGAGGAACCGAATACCGGCCGAGGAGTGCTTGCACGTCGCGCAGATGCTGCGTCGAGACCGGATGTCCCCCGGCCGCGTTGTTACCAACCTCGATGCAGACGCACGCCACGGCAGCCGCGTCGCGCTCCAGTTCCGCTTCCAGTGCGGCCAGGTCGATGTGGGCCTTCGACGGGTCGGCTGAATACAATTGAAAAATTGCGGGATGCGGCAGCTCCCGCGGCGTGAAGCCGTTGTCGATCTGATGGAAGAGCGTGCTCGGGAACAGCAGGTTCTGCGGGACCACGCCCTTTTTCGGCCAGGCCTTGAAGAAGACGTTCTCGGCCGCCTCTCCCGAGCTCGTGAGCACGAAATGGGCGAAAGGGAAGACCGCGCGTAGCGCGTCGTCGACGCTCGCCGGCTGCTGCAGTTGCGATTGAAGATGCCGCATCTGCGCGTCGATGGCCGGCATGTGCAACTGGGACCAGGAGTCGGTCTTGAGATCGAAGGCGACCTGCTCGTGCGCGACGCTCAGCGGATTGAAATACGCCTGCGCGAGGACACTCGTGCGGTCATCGCCGTCGACCAGCACCGGCCGCGCGACCGGCGGGACCGGCTCGGCGCGTGCGATGGCAGGCGCTGCCTCCACCCGCGCCACAGCAGGCGCCGGGTTCACGGCCGGTGCCGCGACGGCCGGTGCCTCCACGGCCGGAGCCGCCACGGGCACCGGCGTCTCTTGCTCCGGTGTCTGTGCCTGGAGCGGATCGGCGATCATCATGATGATATCGATCACGTTGTCCGCACTGGCGTCGCCAGCGGGACGGCAGAGGTAAATCGACCGGGTCTCGGGACGGAACTTGTTCTTGAACTGAAGATTGCCCGCGTCGTTGAAGATGTTCTGTGCGTGCAGTTCGTCCAGGAGCCGGTCGACAGCTGGATCCGCGGTGGGCGAAGCCTCGAGCCTGCACCCATATGTGCCACCGAGGCTCAGCATGTCGTAGCCCTCGGACGCCAGCTTTCCCATGATCGCGACCATGGCGAATTCCAGACCGCCCAGCGGCATGTCCGGCCGGTAGAACTCGAGGTCCAGAAGGTAGCCGTTGAGCGCGCCGGACATCGACGTGATCACGATGACGTTCTGCAGGACGTCATCGAGATAGGTGAGGAACAGACGGTGCTCGCCGTCGAGCTTCCCGGCCAGAATGTCCGCTTTCACTTCGTGGACGAGAGGATTGACCACCGTCCGCGACTCACACCAGAGATCGATGATCTCCGCGATCTGCCCGTCCGTTACGGGATTGGACCCGCAGAGATACTCTGCCGTCAGTGACTTCCCCATCTTTTGAAATTTCGACACCTGGTAGCGCAGGCGCCGCATCGGTCCGCCGTCCAGCGCGAACGTCTTCAAATCGCGAATGCGCTGCAGGACGCCGAACGGCGTCGCGCTGAACGGTCTGTCGCCGATCGACGCGATCGGATCGTCGGTGAGGATATTGAGCTGCAGGTTTCCGGCGGTGCAGTAGCCGTCGATTTCGGCGAGCAGGGCCGGAAGGTAGTCTTCAGGTCCCGTGTATCCGTAAACCACGATCAGGTCGCGGGAGCGGGCGTAGTGGAAATAGCCACGCCGCGCGCTGCCGATGAAGAGATTCGGTGCGATCACTCGCGTACCGCGCGAGACGCTCCCCTCGATCTTGTGCCGGGCGTAAAGCTCGGCGACGAGATCCTTCAGCTCGGGATGCGCGTACGCGTTGCGCTCGCGGATGACGATCGGCGCGGCGGCCGCCGGCGCTGTGACCTTCTGGCGTTGTTCACGCACGACGACCGGCTTCGGCCGCTGCACCGGCGACCGATCGGCGAGCAGCGCGCGGAGCGTCGCTTCGTGGTGTCTTGTAAAGTAGCGGGCCAGGTCGTGTACGTTGAACGACTCGAACAGGAGGCTCTTGGGCAGCGTCCCGAAATCGTGCTCGAGCTTCTTCAGGATCTTGAGCACCTGGAACGAGTTGATCCCCAACTCCCCGAATGCCCCAAAGGAGTCGAAATCGGGACTCAGAGAATCCGCCACCGATGAGATCACCGGCTTCAGATAAGACTCCGTCAAGTCGTGTAGAAGTTCCTGGTCCATCATTGTCGGCCCGCCTGGCCCTGCACTCGCTTCGCCGTCGCCTCAGACAGAGGCAGCCAGCAACATGTCCTTCTGGATCTGCTGCACCATTCGCGTCAGAACATTGCCCGGCCCGGTCTCGCGGAATTCCGTGACACCCTTCTCGACGAGGAAGCGGATGCTCTGCGTCCATAGCACCGATTTCGTGATCTGGCCGGCGAGCAGCGACTTGGCCGCGGACCCGTCGCCGGACGGATACGGCAGGGCACTGGCATTGGCGATGACCTGAATCTTCGGATCCGCGAACGCGATCGGCGCAAGGAAATCGGCGAAGGCCTTGCCGGCGTCGTTCATGTAGCGCGAATGAAACGCGGCGCTGACCTGGAGCGGGATGAACATCTGCGCGCCTGCCTTCTCGAAGAAGGGGCCGGCCTGCTTGATGTCTTCCACCGGACCAGAGACGACCGTCTGCGACGGCGTGTTGTAGTTCGCCACGTCGAGGCGGGTCAGGCCGTTGTCCCGGATCGCCTGCGCGACCTTGTCCGAGCTCAAACCGATGACCGCGCCCATACCGCCGTTCTTCGCTTGCGACATCAGCTCGCCGCGCTTCTGGACCAGCCGCAGTCCGGTCAGGAAATCGAAGACACCGGCCGCGAGGAGGGCGTTGTACTCGCCGAGGCTGTGGCCCGCGACATACGCCGGACGGGCTCCTTCGCTGAGCGCCTTGTAGTAGTGCAGCGCATTGACTACGTAGAGGCTCGGCTGCGTGAACTGGGTTTCCTTCAGACGATTGTCCGCGTCCTCGAGGCACAGCTTGCGCATCGAGTATCCGAGAATGGCGTCGACTTCCTGTTCGACGGCCGCGTATTGAGGCACTTCGTCGAACAGGCCCTGGCCCATGCCGCGTTTCTGTGAGCCCTGTCCGGGAAAGATCAAAGCAAGCATTTTCAAGCTCCCATCGTGATGAGTTCCACCGGCGCGTCTACGGACATCCGCAGAAACTCCGGTGTCATTGGTTGTTCGTTGAGCATTGGGACGGTCTTGCGGACGGTGAGCACCGGCTCGGCACCAAGCCGCTCGGCGCAGACGGCCACGAGGTACTCCGGCGACGGACGGAACTGCCAGAACTGCCAGCGCGCCGGATCGTCGTCCAGCGCAGGATCGATCTCCAGCTCGACCGCGTCGACGTCGGGATAATGAAATCCGAACTTGTCGAGCGGCAGAGACAGCCCCATCCCGCGCGCCTTGATGTAGGACTCTTTGAACGTCCAGTATTCGAAGAAACGGTATTGCTGCCGCGACGGCGGAACTTCGGCGAGATCGGCGACCTCGCGCGGTGCGAAGAAGTGATTCGCCACGCCGATCGAGACCTGCCGCGCCACGACGTTCTCGACATCCACACCCAGCGCCCGGCCGCGCGTCACGCCCAGGGCGATCATGCTGTGCGTGTGCGAGATGTTGAACGACAGGTTCCCCGCCTCCGGATTGACGATCTGCGGGCGTCCGTAAGCATTGGTCGAGAACACCCACTCCTCGGCGCGGATCGACGGCACGTAGCGCGACAACACCGTCCGCACCAGCGCCCGGGTAACGAGATACCGCTGCCGGTCGCGGGCAAAGTAGAACCGCGGCTCCTGCGCCCTCTCCGCCTCATCGAGCAGGCTTCGGTAGGCCGTGAGCAGGGCCTCGTCGGCGATCTCGTCGTACGAGGCAAGCCACAGATCGATTTGGTCGCGCATATTAGATGTCCACGAATACCGGAGGCGCCGAGCGAATCGCCGCGTAATACGGAGGAGGCAGTTCTCAGTGCTCGCTCGCGATGAGCGTCACAGACGCAGGGACAGCCGGCGCCGCGACTCGGGCCGGATAGTCGTCGAACAGCCGCGCAAAGCTCTTCCAATACGCGCGGCAGAGGATGATCGTCGAAACGGTGATGACCAGGCCGAACGTCGGCAGGAACGATGGCCCCTCGAAAACATAGAAGAGGAGCAGGCAGGACGACACGGGCAGGAGCAGCGCTGTTCCCAATGCAGGCTTGTAATTGGCCAGCAGGCTGAACGCGCCCACGGTCTGGACGAGCTTCAGAAAGGCCCAGAAGTAGGTGGTGGCCTGCAGCGTCAGCAGAAACACATATTGGTCTGGCGGCTTGCCATGCATGTAGATGCCGAAGAACAGAAACAGCACGCCGTCGACGACGCCGAACAGATATACCGCCCCCAACGCGTAGCGGGCGGCCGTTTCGTACCACTTCATCGTCATCGTCTCCACCTTCCGATCAACACTCATGGATGCACTTCAGACCCCTGGTCGTAATCCACGTTTCACTCGGATAACCAAAGGCATTGTTGATGTAGGACACGCCGTCGATCGTCACATGACGTCCCACGTGGCTGTGGCCGTACACATGGATTCGGGAGTTGAGTCGCCGCAACTGCTGGTCGAGCCGGGTCGTGCCGAGGACCGGATAGAGCAGTCTCCCCTCGGCCGGAATGAACGCCGGCATCACGTCGATGCGCGGCAGGAAGTGCGAATAGGTGATGACCATGCCGTCCGTGACTGCCGTCTGTTTGTCATTGAGTCCGGCGAAATGCGCGGCGGCTTCCAGCTCCGTGTAACCGCTCGGCCAGCGGCAGGCCTTGTAATCCATCCAGACCGATCGCAGTTCCGTAGAGGGAACGCCGAACGAGTAGTCGTACCAGGAAAAAAGCGGAATGATCGAGACGCCGCACACCTGGAACGGCTGCGCCGTGGCGCCACTCGACTCCGCCAGCGCACAGACTTCGTCGAACTTCTGCAGTGAATTCATTTCTTTGTCCTCCCGGATGACCCACAGGTCGTGATTCCCCGGGACGAACAGCACTTTCTTGAAACGCCTGGCCAGTGTTTCCAGGCACCACGCCAGCAGGCGTCGCGTGTCGCTGACGTCCCCGGCAAGAATGAGGACGTCCTCCTGGTAATCGACCGTGGAGAGATTCGCAATCCACTTGGAATTCACGTCGTAAT
>JAXDJK010000778.1:0-7928 GCA_034665665.1 Acidobacteriota bacterium | reverse complement strand
GATGTCGTCGGGGGTGCCGACGGCGAGGAGCTCGCCGCCCTGGTCGCCCCCTTCGGGGCCGAGGTCGATGACCCAGTCGGCGTGCTCGATGAGCTGGGTGTTGTGCTCGATGACGAGGACGGAGTTTCCACGATCGATGAGGTCGCGGAAGGTTTTGATGAGGACCTCGACGTCCGTGTAGTGCAGTCCGGTGGTGGGCTCGTCGAAGAGGAAGAGGCGCGGTTTCTCGCTGTTTTTGGCGGTCTCGGCGAGGAAGGAGGCGAGCTTGAGGCGCTGCGCTTCGCCGCCGGAGAGGGAGCCGGTGGACTGGCCGAGCCGCAGGTAGCCGAGGCCGACGGCGCGCAGCGCGTCGAGCTTCTTGAGGATGCCGCGCTTGTCGATGAAGAACTTCGCGGCCTCGTCGACGGTCAGCTTGAGGATGTCGTTGACGTGCTTGCCCTTGTACAGGACCTTCATCACGGCCTCGCCGAACCGGCGGCCTTCGCATTTGTCGCAGATCACTTCGACATCGGCCAGGAACTGCATGTCGATGGTGACGATGCCGGCGCCTTCGCAGGTCTCGCAGCGGCCGCCGACGGTGTTGAAGGAGAACATGCCGGGGGTGACGCCGTTCAGTTTCGCGCCGGTGGTCTCGGCCAGCAGCTTGCGGATGTCGTCCCAGACCTTGATGTACGTGGCCGGGTTCGAACGTGAAGAGCGGCCGATCGGCGACTGATCGACGAACTCCATGTCGTAGACGAGGTCGGTCCCCTCCAGCGCATCCACTTTGCCCGTCTCCAGACCGGAGGCGCCGCGCACGTCGCGCTGATACCGGTTGTAGAGACAGTTGCGGATCAGTGTGGATTTGCCGGAGCCCGAAACGCCGGTCACGGTCACGAGCTTGCCAAGCGGGATGTCCACGGTCACGCCCTGCAGGTTGTTCTCGCGCGCATTGACGATGCGGATCACGCCCGCGTTCTCGCGAGTCTCCTGCTCGCCGGATCGATCCGGCATCGGGATATCCACCACACCGCGGGCAGCGGCCGAGGAAAGCACCGTCCCGCCGAACTCACCGGCACCCGGGCCGAGCTCGATGTTCCAGTCGGCGCCGGCGATGATGGTCGGGTCGTGCTCGACCACGATCACGGTATTGCCGGCATTGCGCAGCCGGCGCAGCACGGCCAGCAGGCGCTCGCTGTCGCGCGCGTGCAGGCCCACCGTCGGCTCATCGATGACGTACATGGTCTCGGTCAGCGCCGACCCGAGGGCCGCCGCGAGATTGATGCGCTGCGACTCGCCGCCCGAGAGCGTGCGCGTCTGCCGGTCGAGCGTCAGGTAGGACAGCCCCACCTCATCGAGGTAAACGAGCCGGTTGACGATCTCGCGCCGCAGGTGGCCGGCGATGGCCTCTTCCTGCTTCGACAGGGCGAGGTACTCCCAGAAGCGGCGGGAGGTCTTGACGTCCATCCCGAAGATCTGGCCGATGGTCAGGTCGCGGAACTTCACGTTGTCGACGGCGGTCTTCAGGCGCGAGCCGTGGCACTGCGGGCAGCGCTCGTACGAGCGGTACTTGGCCAGCTTGACCCGCACGTGGATCTTGTACTTTTTGGTTTCCAGCCAGTCAAAGAAGCCCTTGATGCCGTACCACTTGCCCTTGCCGTTGTAGAGCACGTCCCACTCTTCGGGCGTGAGGTCCTTGACGGGCACGTCGCGGCGCAGGCCGAACTTCTTGGCGTACTTTTCGAGGTCCTCGTAGGAATCCTCGTAGCCGGCGGAGTTCCATGGCGTCACCGGCATCTCATCGAGCCGCAAGTCGCGGTTCGGGATGACCTTGTCCATGTCGATGCCGATGATCCGGCCGTAGCCCTGGCAGCTCGTGCAGGCGCCGAGGGGCGAATTGAACGAGAACAGGTGTGGCGTCGGCTCCAGGAACTCCGTCCCGCACTTGTTGCAGGCGAAGTGCGAGGTGAACCGGTGGCTGAGCCACCCTTCGGGGGAGTCCTCGAGGACGTTCACCGTCCCCTTGGCAACCGCGAAGGCCTGCTCGATGGCCTCGGTGATCTGCGTCCGCCGCTCGCCGTCGATGCGCAGCCGGTTGATCACCAGCTCCAGCGAGTTGAACGTCTTCGTATCGACGTCGTTGAGGTCGCGCACCTCGCCGTTGAGCCAGATGCGGAAGAACCCGGCCTGGATGAGCTGCTCGATCACCACGGTGCGGTACTCGGCGTCGAAGAAGACCGGCGCCAGCACGACCGCGCGCTTACCTTCCAGCGTTTCGAGGAGCTGCGTGGTGATCGATTCCGGCGTCTCTTTGCGCACGGTGACGTGACAATCGGGGCACCACGTCTCTCCGCAGTAGTTCATGAACAGGCGGAAGTGGTCGGCCAGCTCGGTCGCGGTGGCGACCGTGGAGCGGGCGTTCTTCACCGAGTTCTTCTGTTCGATGGCGATGGCCGGGAGGATGCCGTCGATCTCGTCGACGTCCGGCCGATCGATGCGCTCCAGGAACTGGCGCACGTACGTCGACATCGATTCCACGAACCGGCGCTGCCCCTCGGCATACAGGGTATTGAACGCCAACGACGATTTGCCGGACCCGGACGGACCGGTCACGACCGTGAGCTGCCGCTGCGGGATATCGACCGAGACGTTCTTGAGATTGTGCGTCCGCGCCCCGCGGATCGAAATGAGGCGATTAGCCATGAGACAGTGCAAACAACGCGAGGCAGTCGGCTATTCGGGGAGGGAGAGGCAGTTCCTCGGAGTTCCTCGGAGTTCCTCGGTGGTGCGCGGCTTCTGCCGAGGAACTCCGAGGAACCGAGGAACTCCGAGGAACTAAATCCGGATGCCGTGGCGCTGGTAGAAGTTGTAGTCGCCGAGGCGGGTGCGCAGGCGTTCCACCACTTCCGCGGACAGCCGGCCGGCGGCAGCGCCCACATTCATCTCGATCTGGTGGACGTTGCGCGCGCCCGGGATGGTCGTGGAGACGGCGTCGTGCGCGAGGATGAACTGCAGAGCGCTCTCGGAGAGGGAGCGGGTGGCGCCGCCGATGATCGATTTCACCTCGTCGACGCGGGGGATGACCTCCTCGAGCCGCCGCGGCGTGAGGAAGTTCTGCCGGACGTCATCGGCCGCGAAGGTGCTGTCCGTCCGGAACTTGCCGGAAAGAAGCCCGGAGGCCAGCGGCACGCGGGCGATGATGCCGTAGCCCTTCTCCTTGGCCAGGCCGAACAGATCGGTCGCGGGCGCCTGGTTCAGCACGTTGTAGAGCACCTGCAGCGCGTAGCCCCAGTTGTTGCGGATGACCTCCATCCCTTCCTCGGGCGTGGTGACGGAGACGCCCCAGTAGCGGATCTTGCCGACTTCCTGGAGGCGATCCATCGCTTCGTGGATCTCATCGCGGCGCAGCTGGTCGATGGTGGGATTGTGAAGCTGGTACAGGTCGATGTAGTCGCTGCGCAGGCGTTTCAGCGAGCCATCGACGGCGTGGTAGATGTGCTGCCGGGAGAAGTCCTTGCTGAGCCGTCCTTCCGCGTCGCGCACGACGCCGACCTTCGTGGCAATCACCACATCCTTGCGCGTGCGCGAAAGGACGATGCCGAGGAGCGATTCACTGCGGCCGAAGCCATAGGAATCGGCCGTGTCGAAGAAGTTCACGCCGAGCTCGCGGGCGCGGCGGATCGCGGCGAGCGATTCGTCGTCGCTGGTCTGGCCCCAGCCCACGGGCGTGCCCGAAGCGTCCGCCCTGCCGCCGATGGCCCAGCCGCCGAAGCCGATCTCGCTGACCTTGATGTGGGTGCTGCCGAGTTGACGGTAATTCATCTGCTTGCAGTAGACGGCGCAGAGTCTACAGTTTCACCTGCCGCACCTGCTCGATTGACGGCATCACCTGCAGCGCGGTGGAGGCGTCGGGGCCGAGCGGCGAGTCGATCGTCACGATGGCCATGGCCTTGCCGCCGCTGTCGCTGCGGGCCAGGTTGTACTCGGCAATGTTGATGGCGTGGTCGCCGAGCGTCGTGCCGACGCGGCCGACGACGCCCGGCACATCCTTGTTGATGATGTAGAGGATGTGCCCCTCCGGCTTGAACTCGACTCTGAAATTGTTGACCGACACGATGCGCTGGTTCTTCTCGTGGAAGACCGTGCCGGAGACGCAGATCTCATCGGTCGGTGAGGAGGCGCGAACGGTGATCAGGTTGCTGTAATCGCGCGGCATGGGTTGGGTGGTCGAGCCGATGGCGATCCCGCGCGTCTGCGCGATCTGTTCGGCGTTGACGAAGTTCACCGACTCGGACAGGTGCGGCGTGAGGACGCCCTTCAGTGCCGCGACCGAAAGGATCTTCGTCAACCGGTCCTCGATGCCCCAGAGCTCGACCGCCACGCGGTGGATCGGGCCGGTGATGACCTGCGCGACGAAGAGGCCCAGCTTCTCGGCCAGTCGGATCATCGGTGCGGCGTCGGCGTCGGAGAGCCCTTCGAACGGCAGGTTCACGGCCGAGACGAAGATCGAGCCGCGCAGCGCTTCGACGACCATCTCCGCGGTTTGCACGGCCACGCGGTCCTGCGCCTCGATCGTGTTCGCACCGATGTGTGGCGAGAGGATGATGTTCTTCGCATTCAGGAGAGGGTGATCCTTGCCGGGCCGCTCCTGGATGTACACGTCGACGGCGGCGCCGGCGATCCTGCCGCTGTTGAGTGCATCCGCGAGCGCCTGCTCGTCGTAGATGCCGCCGCGGGCGATGTTCAGGACCACCGCGCTGGGTTTCATCTGCGCGATCTCGGGCGCGTTGAGCATGCCGCGGGTCTCGTCGGTCGACGGCGTATGCACGGTGATGACGTCCGCATCGGCGAGCAGCCGTTCCAGCGACACGCGTTCCGCGCCTGCTTTCTCGAAGGCCGCATTGGTGATGTAGGGGTCGTAGGCAATGACGGTCATCCCGAAGGCCTTGGCGCGCACGGTGACGCGCGAGCCGATGCGGCCGAGGCCGATCACGCCGAGGGTCTTGCCGTTCAACTCCATGCCCATGAATTTGGAGCGCGTCCACTCGCCGCGCTTCACGCTGGCATGCGCCTCCGGGATGTTCCGGCAGAGCGCGAGCAGCATGGCCATGGTGTGCTCGGTGGCCGACATGATGTTGGCCGTCGGCGCGTTGATGACCAGGATGCCGCGGGCCGTGCAGGCCTCGACGTCGACGTTATCCAGGCCGACGCCGGCGCGGCCGATGATGCGCAGGCGCGAACCGGCATCGACCAGCTCCTGCGTCACGGCGGTTCCGCTGCGGGTGATCAGCGCGTCGGATTCGGCGACGGCTCGCAGCAGCTCCTCGCCTTTGAGGCCGGGGCGGTAATCGAGCTCCACGTCCTCCGCGGCGCGGAGGATGGTCAGGCCGGAATCGGCGAGGCTGTCGGTGACGAGCGCGCGGTAGCTCATCCCTTGGCCACCTCGCCCAGCACGTCGAGCATCGCCTCGAGATCGGCGATGCTGATGTCGCCCATGTGGCCGATGCGGAAGGTGGTGTCCTTCCAAATGCCGTAGCCGCCGCCGAGCGTGTAGCCGCGCTGCTTCATCTCCGCCTTGATGGTCTCGGGATTGAGGACCGGCGAGAGTGCCGTCACCGTTGCCGAGAGGTTCTCGCGGCCCGCGGCGAGTGAGGTCACCTTCGCGTAGCGGGCGGTGCGCTCGATGACGATGTCGCGCATGCGGCGGTGCCGCTCGTAGCGCGCCTCCAGCCCTTCGCCACGGATCATGTGCTCGAGCTGCTTTGCGAGCGCGTAAAAATGCGGGATCGACGGAGTCGATGGGACGGTGTCTTCGTCAGCCTTCTCTTTGTAGACGACGAAGTCGAAATACGTCCCGCGGTACGGATGCTTCTTCGCGCCGGCCAGCGCCTGCCGTGAGACGGCGACGACGGTGATGCCGGGCGGCAGGGCGATGCCTTTCTGCACGCTGGCCAGACAGACGTCGGCGCCCCAGGCGTCGAACTGCACCGGGATTCCGCCGAGGGCGGAGACCGAGTCCACCAGGACCATCGTGTCGGGCGACTCCTCGCGGACGGCCGCGGTGAGCGCCGCCACGTCGTTGGTGACGCCGGTGGAGGTTTCGTTGTGGGTGATGGTGACGGCGTCGTAGTGGGTGCGGTGGCGGGCCAGGTGGTCGCCCAGCTCCTCGGGATCGACGACGTTGCCCCAGCCGGCGTCGAGGCGATCGACCTCGTAGCCGAGCGATTCGGCGATGTTGTACCAGCGCTCCGAGAAGGCGCCGCACGTCGTCACCAGCACGCGTCGGGCGACGCAGTTCTCCAGCGCCGCCTGCATCACGCCGGTGCCGGACGCGGTGATCACGAACGTGTCCTGCTGCGTGCCGAAGAGTGTCTTCAGGTCGGCATTGATGCCGTGGAAGAGCTCCTTGAACTCGGTGGTGCGGTGGCCGATCATCGGCCGCGCCATCTCCTGGCGGATCTCGGGCCGCACCCATGTCGGGCCGGGGACAAAGTATTTCGCGGTTTCAGTCATGGGCGCTCTGTATCGGGTGCATTCTCAAAAAGGTACGGCAAGACCGCCGCCAACGTCGGTTCGTCCACATAGACCTCCGCATTCTCCTTCACGCGCGCACGGGTCTGCACGCCGCCGAAGCCGATAAACAGGCTGACGGCAGGTTTGGTCTCCAGGTCACTCACGCCATCGCCGACGAAGGCCGACTTGCCCTTCGATCGAGCCAGGATGTCGCGCACGACGAGCTCTTTTCCTCCGGCTTTCGCCAGATACGAATGCCGATCGAAGTCGACGTAATTGCCGGCGGAGTCGAATTGCAGCGGCACCGCGTGCACCGCCCGCGGCGGAATCTGCAGCTTCGCCGCGAGCGGCAGGATGGCCTGGGTGATACCGGCGGTGACGAGGTGCACCTGCACGCCTGCGCGCTGGAGCCGGGCGATCGTCTCTTCCGCGCCGTCGACGAGGGAGTCGCCGTAGCGTGTGCCGAGGGCCTCGACGGCGCGTAGCGTCGGCCGGATGATCTCCAGGCGCCGCGCGTAGACCTCGTCCAGAGCAATCGTCCCGTTCATGGCCGCCTCGGTGAGCTGCACGATCTCCGGGTTGCCGTCCGCCAGCACGTCGATGCCTTCGATGGTGACCAGCGTCGAGTCGACGTCGAAGAAGACGAAGCGGTACTTCGGCGTCATGCGCCTGCTCCGTTCGTCACGACCTTCACCAGATCGGCGAAGCGTTCGAGGAAGTGATCCGGTTCGGCGGCGGTGAGCTGGTCGACCGTGGAGGAGCCGGTGGCGACGACAGCCACGTCGATCCCGCTGTTGCGCGCGGCCCGGACGTCGATGGGCATGTCGCCGACGAAGAGCGTGTCGCCGAGGGTCGAGCCGACGGCGTTCAGGGCATGCAGCACATGCTGCGCGTCCGGCTTGCGCGCGCCGGCCAGGTCGGGTCCGACGATGGCCCGAAAGTGGCGCGAGAGGTCGAGAAAGTCGAGGATCTTGCGGGAGAACGACGTTGGCTTGTTCGTGCAGACCGCCATCACCACGCCGAGGCGGGAAAGCTCGTCGAGGGTCGTCTCCACGTCCTCCAGCACCTTCGACTCGTGGCAGCAGATCTCGTCGTAGCGCGCCTCGAAGGCGTCGACGACGCTGCCGGGCACGTCTACGCGATCGAACGCGCGCTGGAGCAGCGTCTCCAGACCGTCGCCCACCAGGTCGCGGATCCGCGCCGTGCTCAGCTCCGGAAGCCCATGTTTCCGCCGCGCGTAATTCACCGCCTCGGCCAGCGCCGTGTAGGAGTCGACCAGCGTTCCGTCCAGATCGAACAGCACGGCCCGGTAGCGGAGAGTAGTGCCCATAGGACGGGGCGGATTATGGCAGGTCCGCGCGCAACAGGTTGTCATCCGGCTCGTCATCCCGAGCGTCGAGCGAGGGACCTGGGCGGGTGGGGCACGGGGAGTGTGG
>JAXDJK010000777.1:0-4981 GCA_034665665.1 Acidobacteriota bacterium | reverse complement strand
CGTCGCGTGTGGTGCCAGTCATGAGGGCGGTCTTCGGCTCCAGGAGGCCGTTCACGTAGTTGAAGCGGGTCACCCAGATGCCGAGCTTCGTGGAGCGGATCAGCTCTTCGCGGGTGGCTTCGCCGCCGGACATGGCCATGTGGAAGGCCGAGCCGTGCTCGGGCGAGCCGAGCTGCCAGGCGTTGGCAGTCGGTGGGAGGCTGAGGCGGTCGGCCCAGGCTTTGTCGAGCACAGGTGTTTGGAGCACGCCCTTTTCGACGAGCGGGATACGCCGCTTGGGCAATCCTTCCATATCGAACGGGAAGGGGAGGAAGCCGGCGTCGACGGCATCGTCGGCCAGGGTGAAGTTCTCGCCCAGGAGCGGCTTGCCGAGGTTGCCGACGAAGAAGGAGGAACCGTCTTCGTACGACTGGCCGCTGAAGGCGATCATGTTCATCCAGTCGAAGACTTCGGCCAGCGCGGGCGGCTCGAGGATGACGTCGTAGGCGCCGGGGGCCAGGTCTTCCAGAACATCACGGAGAAGCGTGGCCTTGGCGGTCGCTTCCTCGCCGAGGGCCACGATGTCCATGCGTGCGGCCCGGCGCTCGCGGCGCGTGGCGTAGCCGGAGGTGCCGGGGGCCAGGGCGATGACCGTGGCGTCGGCGTAGGTCATGCGGGCGAAACGGCGTACGCCGTGCGTGTTCGCGCAGGCCACGGAGGCCGCGCCGGTGGCGTACGCGCCGGCGAAGTCCACGCCCGCCTGGCGGCCGCGGTCGAACATGGCCCGCAGCTCGCGGGCCTTGGTGGCGGGGGAGAGCTCGGCCGTGGCCTCGTCGAAGGTATCGACCTCCGGCAGCGGGTCGTCCCCTTGGTAGAGGCCGGAAAAGTTCTGCAGCGGATTGGCGTGCCGGGCCGCCTCATGCGCCAGCGCGGCGGTGCGGGCCAGCTCGTCTTCTTCGAAGACGGTGGTCGAGGCCACGCCCATCGAGTCGTTGACGATCACGCGCAGGGTCAGCGACGCGCTCTCCTCCGACATGTTCTGGTGGAGCTGAGAGTTGGCGAACCGGCTGATGTTCTGGTCCACGAAGACGTAGGAGGCGTCGGCCACGGGCGTCTGCGCGGCGGCGAGGGCACGCTCGAGGATGTCGCGGATGCTGGCTTCGTCGCGCATGGCTCAGCCCATCTCCACGTTGCGGAAGCGCGCGGCGGGGGCGCCGTGGGCCACGCGCATGGTCTGCATCGGATCGCCCTTGCCGCAGTTCGGGAGGCCCCAGATCTGCCACGAGGCGCGATCGCCGACGGCGTCGCAGGAACGCCAGAAATCGGGCGTGTTGCCGGTGTAGAGGGGGTTGCGCAACATCCGCCCGAGGCGGCCGTTCTCGATCTCGTACGCCACCTCGCAGCCGAACTGGAAATTCAGGCGCAGGTCGTCGATCGACCACGACTTGTTCGTCTCCACGAAGATGCCGCGCTGCGTGTCGGCAATGATGTCCGCCAGCGGTGTGGCCCCCGGCTCGAGGTTGATGTTGGTCATGCGGATGATGGGGATGCGCGCGGCGGTCTCGGCACGCACCGTTCCATTGGAGCGGCGGCCGATCGTGGGTGCGGTGTCGCGGCCGGTCAGGTAGCCGACGAAGAGGCCGTTCTCCACGAGGTGGAAGCGCTGGGCCGGGACACCGTCGTCGTCAAAGCCGAACGAGCCGAGGGCGCCGGGGATGGTGGCGTCGGCCACGATGTTCACCAGCTCCGAACCGTAGCGGAAGGTGCCGAGCATCGACGGCTGCAGGAACGAACCGCCGGCCAGGGAGATCTCCAGGCCCATGGCCCGGTCCAGCTCCGTGGGATGGCCGCACGATTCGTGGACCTGCAGGGCCAGCTGCGCCGATCCGACGATGAGGTCGAAACGGCCGGCCGGTGCTTTCGGCGCGGAGAGGAGGGCCAGCGCTTCGTCGCGGATCACCAGGGCACGCGCGGGCAGGTCGAGACGCTCGATGAACTCCCAGCCCTCGGCCTGGTAGTCGCCGCCGAAGGGGTTCGGGTACGTCCGGCGCTGGAACTCGCCGTCGTCAATGGCCACGGCTTCGATGCCGCCGCCCATCTGGGTGGTGGTCTGCTCGAGGAAGCTGCCGGCGGTGGAGGCGAAGACTTTCTCCTGCCGGTAGCAGGAGATCTCGCCGGAGACCTGGTGGATGCGGCGGTCGCCGCGCATCGGCTCGGTCGCGCCGAGGAGGTGCTCGAGTTTTTTCTCGATCGGCACGGACCAGGGGTCGATGCGGTAGGCGGACTCCCAGGTGGCCACGTGTGGCTCGATGTCGCTGAGGAGCACTTCCTGCGTGGAGGCGAGGTTGCTGGCGGCGGCTACCTCGAGCGCGCGACGGGCGGCGCGGCGGATGGAGGCCTCGCTGACGTCGCTGGTGGCGGCGAAGCCCCAGCCGTTGCCGACCAGGACGCGCACGCCGGCGGCCCGGTCGACGGTGGAGTCGAGGTGGTCGACCTCGCCGTTGCGCACTTTGACGTGCTGCTGGTGCGTGGCGGTGTAGCGGATGTCCGCGTACCGCAGGGAGGGATTGGCAAGCGTCGCCAGGACATCTTCGAGTTGCGCGCGCGCCGGCTTCATCAGATGGCGCGGGATTATAGTGACAACGCGGGTGCCGTAAATCTCATGAAGAAAACCTTCCTTCTCCTTTTCTCTCTTTTCGCCGCATGCAACGCGTTCGCGCAGTGGACGCCCGTGACGGACGGCGTGCAGTACCAGCGCTTCCAGCGTGGGTCCATGGACGCGCACGTGGTGAAGATCGACGTCAGCAATCCGAAGGTTCGGCTGCTGGCCAGCCGCGAGGAGGACCGCGGGCTGACCGTGAGCGCCTTCGCGAAGAAGAACAAGGCCATCGTGGCCATCAACGGCGATTATTTCGACAAGGCCATGCGCACCATCGGTCTGTCGGCCGGGCCGTGCGGAGTGCGCGATCAGCCGCAGGACCAGGTCCGCCGCGAGGCCGTGGTGGCCATCGGCAAAGGACGCGCCGCCATCTTCGCGCCCCGCACCCCGCCGGCCTCGAAGCCGAGGGCGTGGATGACCGGGGTGGTGGCCGGCTGGCCCCTGGTGGTCCGGCATTGCCGGGCCTTGACGGCCGCGGAGCTGCCGGGCAGCGATTTCTTCACCCGGGCGGCGCACCCGCGCACGGCCGTGGGGATGTCGGCCGACTGGAAGACGATGTACTGGGTGGTGGCGGACGGACGGCGCAAGGAAGTGCCGGGACTGACGCTCGCGGAACTGGGGACGTTCATGGATGTGGAGCTGGGCGTGTGCTCGGCCGTCAACCTGGACGGTGGCGGGTCCAGCACCATGTGGCTGCGCGACCGGGTCGTCAACGAGCCGAGCGAAGTCAGCGAAGGCGGCGTGGACGGGGAGCGGGCGGTCTCGAACCATCTGGCCATCGTCGCGCCGGCCGATTATCCGGCCTGCCGGAAGTAGTGGAACTCGCATTGCACGAGGCGCGGGCATGAAGATACTGGTTACCGGCGGTGCCGGGTTCATCGCTTCGCATATCGTCGACGCGTACATCGAGCGCGGCCACGACGTCACAGTGGTCGATGACCTGAGCAGCGGCCGCCGCGAGAACGTGAACCCGAAGGCGGAGCTGATCGTGGCAGACCTGCGCGATCCGCAGACGATCGAGCAGCTGCGCGGGCGCGGGTTCGAGCTGCTGAATCATCATTGCGCGCAGATTGACGTGCGGGTCTCAGTGGCCAATCCGGCCGCGGACGCGGAGCTGAACATCGTGGCCGCCCTGCGCCTGTTCCAAGCGCTGATCGACGAGGGGCTGAAGAAGATCGTGTTCGCCTCCAGCGGCGGCGCCGCCTACGGCGAGCCGCAACACGCGCCGCAGACGGAGAGCCACCCGATCACGCCCATCTCGCCGTACGGCTGCGCGAAGGTGGCCATCGACCAGTATCTGTATTACTACCGCGCCGTGCACGGCATCAAGGCGGTCTCGCTCCGCTACGGCAATGTCTACGGTCCACGCCAGCGCAAGGACGGCGAAGCCGGCGTGGTGGCGATCTTCGGCGGGGCCTTGCTGGACGGCGATCGCGTACGCATCAACGGCACGGGGGAGCAGACCCGCGACTATGTTTTCGTCGAGGACGTGGTGCGCGCGAACATGGCCGCCTCGGAACAGGATCTCGACGGGATCTACAACGTCGGCACAGGCGTGGAGACCTCGGTGAACGCGCTGTACGTCGCGCTGTCGAAAGCGCTCGACGTGACCGCCCCCGCCGACCACGGCCCACACAAAGCGGGCGAGCAGATGCGCAGCGTTCTCGATGGGACGAAGCTGCGTAAAGCCGCGGGGCTACCGGAGCCGGTGACGCTGGAAGAGGGGCTGCGCAAGACGGGGGAGTGGCTGCGGTCGGTGTGACTTGGGCGTTCGTCGCCTGTGGCTGTACAAGAGCGGCGGGAAAGCGCCGCACTCCAAACGCTTCGCGTAGACCTGCGCGCTTTTCGACGTAACACGTGGAGGATTACGCGAAGCGTTTGGAGTGCGGCGCTTTCCCGCCGCTTTCGTACAGCCACAGGCGCTACACGACCGACTACATCCAGGTAGCGGGGGTTTGCACCACTTTCCGGGGGGCGCTGACGCGCGGAACGCCGGCGGCGGGTTACGATCCAGCCGTGCGATTTCGCGATCTGGTAGCGGCGGAGTTGGAGCGGCGGCGGCAAGCGACGCCGCGCTATTCGCTGCGGCGGTTCGCGGGACGGGTCGGGGTGCACCACGCGACGCTCTCGCGGTTGCTGCGCGATGGAAAGCCGATCCCGGTGCGTACGGTTCGCGAGGTCGGTTTGCGTCTGGGACTGACGGCGGCGCAGATCGAGGTGATT
Organism: Acidobacteriota bacterium; assembly: GCA_034665665.1. Lineage (GTDB taxonomy): Bacteria > Acidobacteriota > Thermoanaerobaculia > Gp7-AA8 > Gp7-AA8 > DASWOB01. The sequence goes on along the minus strand of JAXDJK010000777.1, from coordinate 120 downwards.
GCGGCGCGTGAGGATGAGGCGGCGGTGCTGGTGGCGGTGGGCCGGGCCGGGTTTCGGCCGAGCTCGCGGTGGCTGGCGATGATGGCCGGGATTTCGATCGACCGCGTGAATATCGCACTG
>JAXDJK010000776.1:0-3365 GCA_034665665.1 Acidobacteriota bacterium | reverse complement strand
CGTTCTTTCGAGACGGTGGCCAGCGCGCCGCCGGCAATGGCCTCGGACATGAGGCGGCCGGTGCCTTCCTCGAGCGAGAAGCCGAGGCGGACGGCCAGGCGGACCGCGCGAAAGATCCGGGTCGGATCGTCCGCGAAGCTCTGGTCGTGCAGCACGCGCACGACGCGGGCGGCGAGATCCTGCTCCCCGTTGGCCGGATCGTGCAGCGCACCGGTGTGAAGGTCCATGGCGATGGCGTTGATCGAGAAGTCGCGGCGGAGGAGGTCATCCTTCAGCCGGCCGGCCGTGACGGCGGGCAGCGCGCCGGGATGGCGGTAGCGCTCCTTGCGGGCGGTGGCGATGTCGATCTCGGGCAGCCCTTCGGCCGTGACTTTGTAGGTGAGAAATTGCGGGAAGGACCGGACGCGCCCTTCGACGCGCTTGGCCAGGGCGCGGGCGAGCGTGGAGCTGCCCTGTTCGAGGGTCAGGTCGACGTCGATGGCGCGACGGCCGAGGAGGATGTCGCGGACCGGACCACCGACCAGGAACGGACGGCACTCCTTCTCCGCGGCGACTTCGTTGACGAGATCGATTGCCCGCCGCTGCGGGATCGGTAGATTGGAGAGATAGTTCATGAAATGAGTGATTCGTACCGTTGGACCAAGATGCGGGAGCGCTGCCGGGACCGGAATTTCGACCGGGTCTGCCTCGCTGCCTGCAACCTGCTCTGCGCCACCTCTGGTTTGAACAGGGCGGCTAGTATCGCATGAGTCATTTCATTGGGATCGTTCATGGGGACCAGGAAGCCGGTGCGGCCGCGCTCGAGCCGCAGCGAGTTGATGGCGTTGCGGCCGGCAACTACCGCGGTACCAACGACTAACGCTTCGGCCACGAAGCCGTCGAAATCGTTTTCGGAAAGGGCAGGATCGACCCACAAATCTACGCTGGCGAGATCAGCAGGAGTGGGCGGGTTTTCGTAGAGGTGCCATTCGACGTCGTTCCGGAAACGCTCGATGCGGGAGAGGGTGCGCTGGAGGAAGTCGTCGCTGCCTGGGCGGCGGTAGGAGGCGATGATTTTAGTTGGCGGTTGGCGGTTGGCGGTTGGCGGTTGAGGCGCTTCGGCGAAGTAGGCGTCTTCGACGGCTTCGGGGACGGGTTGGGCGGCGAGGGGGGAGATGATGAGGGCGGGTTGGGGGGCGCGGTGCCAGGGCCAGCGGCTTTTGGGGACGGCGGCGTTGGCTAGGTACGGGAGAGGGAAGCGGGTCAGCTCGCGGAGGGGGAGCTCGGCGGGGCCGTAGATGTGGGCGAGTTGCGCGCCGGTGGAGGCGGCGGCTTCGAGCGGAATCAGGGTGACTTCGTGCTTTTCCGAGAGCGCGGCGAAGTCGGCGCGCTGGCTCTTGCGCTCGTACTGGGAGGCGTGGGGGAGAACGATTTGCGCAATCCGCATCGGCTGTTCGTCTCGCATTGTAGAATCATGACTTAGCGCCATGAGTGGTACGCAGAGCACGCATTCCGTCGGCGTCTGGAGCGGGCAGGACGACCTGATCGCCCGGCTGCGCGAAGCGTGCCCTTCCTGGACGTTCCTCACGGAAGGTCCGGAGCGCGACGCATCGCGCATCGCCCTGATCGACGTCGACGCGCACGAGCAGCTGGAGCCGGCGCCGCGCAAGAGCCTGGTCCGGGTGATCCTGATCCACAACTCGGTGCCGCCGAATCGGCGCACGGGGGAGCTGCGGGTCAACCGGGCGGCGTTCCTGCGCGATCCGGCGGAGCCGATGGCCTGGGCGGCGGATCTGGCGGATACGGCCTTGCACGCGACGCAGTTGGAGCAGGAGGTCGGCTACCTCACGCAGATTCACGAGCTGATGACGATGGTTGAGGCGGAGGCGGTGTCGGAGCGGATCACCCGCACGGTGCTGAACATCCTGGACCTGCCGTCCGGCACGCTGGTCCTGCACGATTCGCGGCTGGAGCGGTACGTGGTCAGCTTCAGTAATGACGAGACGCACCGCGAGACGGGGGAGTTCCTGCCGGGTGTGCCGCCGGATCTGCTGCAGCGCGCGCTGGCGTCGCCGCAGCTGTTCGCGCTTTCGCGTCCCAACGATGGCAAAGGGATGATGGTCATGCCGCTGCAGGTGCACGATGACCTGATCGGGGTGATCAAGGTGCCGCTGCTGACGGGCGACGGGATCGATGCCGACGCGACGTTGAATGTGACGAAGTACCTGAGGGCGGTGGCGCAGGTGCTGAGCAACATTTATCAGCTGACGCGCAGCCGCGATCTGGCGATGCGTGACGATCTGACGAAGGCGTACAACCGCCGGTTTTTCGAGTCGTATCTGGACGAGGAGATCGAGCGCTCGCGCCGCTACGGGGCGGTGTTCAGCATCATCTTCCTGGATCTGGACGATCTGAAGATGGTGAACAATATTTACGGTCATCTGGCGGGCTCGCGAACGCTGCAGGAAGTGGCGAAGCGGATCCTGGGCGCGGTGCGCGGGATCGATAAGGTGGTGCGCTTCGGCGGCGATGAGTTCTGCATCATCCTGCCGCAGACGGATCAGGAGCAGGCCATCGCGGTGGCGAACCGCGTGCGCCGCTCGATCTCCGCGAGCGATCTGCACATCGATGTGGATATCGATGTGACGATCACTGCCAGCTTCGGGATTGCCAGCTATCCGACGCACGGGATGACGAAGGAAGGGCTGATCCGCCAGGCCGACGCGGCAATGTACCGCGTGAAGTCGACGACGAAGAACGCGGTGGGCGTGGCGACCGTCGAGGACGCGACGGCGCCGCGGGCGTAGTCGACGGGGCACCGACGGGAGGCCTCCGGCGGGCGGGCGCGGCCCGCGGCGCTGGTTGGCCTAGCCTTCGCGGCGCCCGTCCTCCGGAGGCCTGCTGAGCGGATTTACCGTGACCGTAAGGTCTCGGCGACGCGCACTACCTCGGCTTCCAGGGGCGCGCCGAATTCGCGGACTTCGTAGAGCCAGCCGGTAAGGAGCTCGTTGAGGAGGCTGCGGACGACGGTGGCGTGGTCGGCGGAGCCGGAGGCGTAGAGGTTGTTGAGGAGTTGGTCGAAGTCGAGACGGCCTTCGTTCACGAAGGTCATGCCGGAGAGGTAGGGGAGGGTGCCGGGGGAGAGGTGGAGGATGACGCGGTCCATGAAGTCGTAGACGTGGTCGCCGATCTTCTGGAAGACCAGGGCGAAGATCTTTTCGAAGACGGTGTTGTACTGCTCGACCAGGCCTTCCAGCTCGTACTCGGTTTCTTCGGCGGCGCGTTTTTCGTCGACGACCGTGACCTCGGCGTCCTGGATGAGATTCACGGCCAGGAGGCCCCAGATGGTGCGGCAGGTCTGGAAGTTGGTGAAATAGCTGCGCGCG
>JAXDJK010000775.1:0-3117 GCA_034665665.1 Acidobacteriota bacterium | reverse complement strand
CCGACGTTTTCGTGCACCGCCTGCTGCTCGAGGAAAAGCTGGCCAAGGCCAAGTTCATCCGCACGATCTCCACCTTCAACAAGGCCTTCCTGCTCGGCCTGTATCCGGAGATCACCAAGGACAAGATCGAAGTCGTGCACATGGGCCTCAACCCGGACGTGTACGCCGAGGCGCGGTCCGCTGCCGGCGAGCATCAGCGGCTGCGCATCCTCACCGTGGCCGCGTTGCTGCCGAACAAAGGCTTCCCGTATCTCGTCGACGCCTGCGCGCGCCTCATCGCTGACGGCGTCGACCTGGAATGCACGATCGTGGGCGACGGTCCGCTACGCGGCGCGACCGAAGCGTGGATCCACGAGCACGGCCTGGCCGATCGCGTCAAAGTCCTCGGCACCGTTCCTCAGCACGACGTGGCCCGGCTGATGGCCGAATCCGACATCTTCGTCCTCCCCAGCGTTATCGCCAACGATGGCCAGATGGACGGCATCCCCATGTCGCTGATGGAAGCGATGGCCGCCGGACGTCCGGTCATCGGCGCGTCCATCTCCGGCATCCCCGAGCTCGTGGATCACGAGGTCAGCGGCATCCTCATCGACGCCACGCTGCCCGACCGCCTGGCCGCCGCGATCCGCCGTCTGGCCGTCGATGCCACCCTGCGCGAGCGCATGGGAGCCGCCGGCGCGGAGCAGGTGCGCGGCGCCTTCAACGTCCGCCAGACCACCCGCGCCCTGGTCGGTCTCCTCGACCGGCACGAGCCGGCTCCGCCGGTGGCGAAGGAGATCACGGCGCTGGACTGGAACCAGCTCGGCGCCGAATCGGTCGGCCTGCGCCGCACGGTCATCCGCCGCGACGCCATCGTGGCCGACGTCACCATCAGCGACGGCAAGGTCAAGCGCGACGTCATCGTCAAGCTGCACCGGCCTGAGACGAGCGACGGCGGCACGGCCGCCGACTGTGCGCGCAACGAGTTCGAGATCCTCGAGCGCCTGCACGGCGGCATGAGCGCCGTCGGTGCCGAAGCAAGCGGCACGGTCGTCTACGGCGTTCCGCGCCCCCTGCTCTTCGATGAGCCGCATGCGGCCATCGTCTCCGAGCGTGCGGCCGGAGCCACGCTGACCAGCCTGATCGACGAGGCGGCCAACCGCGGCCCGAGGCGACTGGCCATGCCGATGCGCCGCGCCGGCACGTGGCTGCGCCTCATGCACGAGCAGACGCATGTCGCCCACGACGGCCGGCACATCCTCACCGCCATCGTGCTGCTGGCCATTCGCGACCTCGACCTCGCGGCCGCGGCCGACCGCAAGCTCCGCCGCAACCGGCTGGCCATCATCAAAGGACTGCGCGAGCTCGAAGCGCGCGTGGCCGACAAGCCGCTCCCCGTCGTCGGCCGCCATGGCGACTACTCGCCCGCGAACATCTTCCTCAGCGACAAACGCGTCGATGTGGTGAACTTCGAAGCGTTCCGCGACGGACTACCGCTCAACGACGTGGCCCGCTTTCTCCTCTACCTGGAGCTCCATCCGTGGCGCTCGCGCCGCATCGGCAAGGACGTGGCCGCGGCCTTCCTCGGCGGGTATACGAATGGCGCACCGGTGGTCGATGCGGAGACGCTCGACCTTTGCCGCATCGTGCAGGCCCTGCAGCTGCTGGTGCGCGACGAAGCAGCCATGACGCGGTCCCGTGCCGCTCACAACCACCTCCGCGACGTCGTGCTGCGGAGCGGTCGTTGAGCGTCGGCCGTTCGACCGCACGCGCCGCCATCTGGGCGTTCCTCTCCACCGCCGGCGCGAAAGCCATCACCCTGGTCGGTCTGGCGATGCTGGCGCGCCTCCTCGCTCCGAGCGAATTCGGCCTGCTGGCCTTCGCCCTGGTCTACATCACCTACGCCGATACGATCGGCGATCTCGGCTCCGGCGTCGCGCTCATCTACTGGCCCGATCGCCGCGAGGACGCGGCGCAGGTCACCTTTCTCATCAGCATCGCCTCCGGCATCTTCTGGTGCGTCTCCACGATCGTGCTGGCGCCCGCGGTCGCGCACTTTTTCAACGCTCCGCACGGCGCGCCGCTGGTGCAGGCGCTCTCCTTCAGTTTTCTCCTGAAGTACCTCGGCAACACACATGACGCGCTCGCGCAGAAGGACCTCAAGTTCCGCGCGCGCCTCCTCCCGGACATCAGCCTCGCGGCCGTCAATGCCGCCGTAGCGCTCTTCCTGGCCTGGAAGGGCTACGGCGCCTGGAGCCTCGTGTGGGGCCGGCTTGCGGGGATGACCGTGCGCACCGCGCTGCTGTGGATCGTCATCCCCTGGCGGCCGACGCGATCGATTCCACGCGACCTGGTCAAGCCGATGCTCCGCTACGGGCGCGGCATCCTGATCGTGAACGTCCTCGGCGCGATCACCACCGGCGCCGACCTGGCCGTGGTCGCCCACTACTTCAACACCACCACCCTCGGCCTGTACCAGATGGCCGGCAAGATCCCGGAGACCACCGTGATGGTGCTGCTCTGGGTGCTCAGTACCGTGCTGTTCCCCGCCTTCGCGCGCGTGCACGCCACGGGCGAATCGCTGCGCCGGCCGTATCTGGTGGTCACGCGCTACATCTCGTCCGTGACCATTCCGGCCGCCGTGGGGCTGGCGGTGCTGTCGCATCCGATCGTCCGCTCATTCTTCGGACCTGCGTGGGACGCGGCAGCGCCGCTGGTGACCGCGCTCGCCACCGTAGCCGCGCTGCGCTGTCTGAGTGCGCAGGCCGGCGACGTGCTGAAGGCCACCGGCCACGCGCAGACCATCGCCTGGCTCTCCGTGGTCAAGGCCATCCTGATCGTGCCGGCGCTGCTGATCGGCGCGATGTATGGGCCGCTGCAGGTGGCGCTGGCGCTCTGTATCGCGGTGGCTTTGGGCGCGGTGCTGTCGCTGGTTTACGCGTCACGCATCATCGGTGTGTCGCTGCTGGAGGTGACGAAAGCTTTCCTGCCGAGCATCGCTGCGTCCGGCGCGATGGTCCCGCCGCTCCTCGGCTGGCTGCGCTGGAGCACGCATCTGCCGGCAGCCGCGCAGGTGGCGGGCGGGGTGATGCTCGGCGGCGCGGTGTTCGGCGTGGTCCTGCTCCTGCTCGACCGCGA
>JAXDJK010000774.1:0-2745 GCA_034665665.1 Acidobacteriota bacterium | reverse complement strand
CGCTTTTGTACAGCCACAGGCGGTGCCGGTGGCACCCGGCGGACGGTTGCGTGGGGCCACGTGCGCTGCTCGTGGCTATACGAAAGCGGTGGCGACACCGCACTCCAAACGCTTCGCGTAGTCCGGCGCGCTCAACGCACTCGCCACCATTACGTCTGCGCGAGGCTAGACAAGCTAGCTTGACATATTCGCGCGCCGGCCGTATCTTCACATGGAGAGCTACCTTGACATGTCGCCGACGGTTCAGAACAGGATCAAAGAGCTTCGCGCGGAGCTCGGATGGACCCAGCAGCAGCTTGCCGATGCCGTCGGGGTGTCGCGTCAGAGCATCAACTCGATCGAGCGGCAGCGCTACGAGCCGAGTCTCGCGCTGGCGCTGAAGTTCGCCCGCGTCTTCGGGTTTCCGACCGACGCGATTTTCACCCTCGAGGAACGCAAATGAAGGTGCCGATTCTCGGAACGCTCGACGAGCGCTTCTTCCTCCACCGCCTGCGCTCGACCAGCATCGGCGGACTGACCGCCGTCCTGCTGGCGGCCGCTCTTTTCTTCTACCACCTCTTCACGGACCACGCGATCCAGTGGGAGCTCTTCGCCATCGTCGCCACCGCGGCCGTGGTGAAGCTCTCCCTCCTCACCTGGTATCGCTTCAACGATTAAGCCGGAGCCCCTCATGATCCTGCGCCACCGTTTCACGACCACCACCCTCTACCTGCTCGGCCTGTCCTTCGTGATCGCCGGCAACGTGCTCCAGCGGCTCATCGACCGCGCCGGCCGTTCCACCGACCTCACCGATTTCGCCCTCGGCGTGCTGTTCGGCATCGGCATCGGGATGCTGCTGCTCGTGCTTTGGCGGGGCAGGAGGGATTGCGCGCTGCGGTAGGACCGCCCGCTCGTACTTGGCAGTCCAAACGCTTCGCGTAGACCCTTCGCGCTCATTCGTGATCGAGTTACCGCTCCGGTGCTCCCTGCCTACTGCCTACTGCCTACCGGGGCGCGCCGCGGCCCAGTCCCAGAGCTGCACCGCGAGCGGGAGCACGTACTGCAGGTCGCCGGCGGTCAGGTAGCGTTCGCCGATGAGTTGCAGGGTCGCGGCGGTGAAGCGGCCGAGGTATTCGTCGCGGTTGGTGTAGGGCAGCTTGGCGAAGGGGATGAGGGAGCCGGAGAAGGGGGTGCGGTCGGTGGGGAAGCCGGTGGCGGGGTCGCGGAGGTTCCAGGCGGTGTGCGTGGCGATGGGGACGGTGAGGAAGGGCGTGCGGAGGCCGGCCAGCTCGTTGCCGTCGGCGCCGACTTGCATCACGAGCGTGGCGTAGGCGTGCTTCTCGTCGGACGTGCGGGGCTGGTAGGTCCACGTCGGGAAGTCTGCCCCGTTGATCGTTTGCAGGGCCAGCTTGGCGGGCGTGACGAGCGTGCCGTCGGTGATGCGCGGGTAGAGACTCGGCGGCGGCTCCGTCCCTTTCTTCACCCAGGCGTCGATGGCCTCGATCAGCGGGTGCACGGTCAGCCAGTACTCCAGCGGGTTCTGCAGATTGCGTCCGCCCGCCGTCTTCTGCGGCGGGAAGGGGCCGGCGAAATGGGAGAAGCCGGCCAGGGCGTAGATGCGCGACGTGGGCGCCGGGGCGACATCGGCGCGGCCGTCGGGGGTGGTGTGGATCAGCGAGCCGCCGCGCGACCAGTATTCGTACGACGTGTTCAGGTAGAAGATCTTCGGCACGACCTGCTCCGCGACGGCGCGATCGAGGAGGCCGGCGGTCCTGCCGGTGAACGGATCGGTGGTGGGCAGGTCGGTGAACGGGAAGGGATCGACGGGACGGGACGGCTGCGCGAAGCGCTGGTTGAAGCTGCCGCGGCCGGCGCCGGCGACGTAGACCAGCATGGCGTCGAAGACCTGCCGTCCCGCTTCGTCCGCATTGAAGCCGTCGTAGACGAAGTGGCGGAGGAAGCGTCCGGTCTGCGAGAAGCCGATGCCGTAGGCGCGCTCGACGGGGATCGGCGAGGAGGGATCGTGCTTCGCCCAGGCCACGAAATCGCGCACCGCGGCCAGGCCGGTGCCGGCCACGACCGGATCGGCGGCCGTGAACACGATCTCGTAGATCGTGTTCGGCACGAACTTGCCGTCGAGGGTGATGGTGCGGTCGTTGACGAAGCGCCACTTCTTGCGCGGGATGACCCGGCGCGTCGCGTCGAGGGTGTTGCGCTCGGTGAGCACCGCGTCCTTCAAATCGACGGCCGCGTATTCGGTGCCGCCGATGGCGTCGACACGCTCGTTGCCCCACGACGCGGTGATGAAGTGCGCGAGCGGATACTCGGCCACCGCTGCGTCCACCGTGAACTCCGAGCGCACCCGGCCGCGCACGCCGCGTGCGACGGGCGGGCGGAACTTCAGCTGCTCGGGCTTGTCGACCACATCGAACTGCCAGCCCACGGCCGCCACCGTGTAGCCGTTGCGGAAGAGGAAATCGTCGTTGGCCGGGCTGGCCAGCGCGCCGACGTTGCCGCGGTTCGGGACATCGATGAAAAGCGTGCCGTTGCCGCCGCACTTTGGGCGGAGGATGACCACGTCGGCCGAGAACTCGAGCCGGTCTGCCTTGTCGAGATCGGCGATGATCCTGTTGTGCGCGTTCGCGGGATCGAGGGCGAACGTCACGCTGCCCTTGATGCGCTCGTAGCCGAACGGCGCGTCCTCGCGCGCCGTGACGTCGAGCCGGACCACGCGGGCGAACGAGGGGAGCGAGAGCAGCAGGAACA
>JAXDJK010000773.1:0-3599 GCA_034665665.1 Acidobacteriota bacterium | reverse complement strand
CCCCCCACTACACCACGTACACCACGAGGGGTAGAGCCGTACGCTCGGCGTAAAGCGCGGAAGGTCCACGCGAAGCGTTTGGACTGACGGCAGCTTTCTGCCGCTTTCGTACAGCCATGAGCAGCGCACGTGGCGCCAGGCAGGAGTCAGTCCGGTGCCAGCGGCAGCGCATGTGGCTGTACGAAAGCGGCAGAACGCTGCCGTCAGTCCAAACGCTTCGCGTGGACCTTTCACGATTGCGGTGCCAACACGCGGGCGACTAGGGTCACCGTCAGTCCAAACTTGCGTATCCTTTAGACGATGAAACCACTGCAGGGGAAGGTCGCCGTCGTTGCGGGAGCCACGCGGGGGGCGGGGCGCGGGATCGCGACGGCTCTTGGGGAATTGGGGGCTACGGTCTACTGCACGGGGCGCAGCGTGGCGGGGCGGCCGGGGATGAAGGGGCGGCCGGAGACGATTCACGAGACGGCGGAGATCGTGACGGCGCGCGGGGGGCAGGGGATCGCGAGGCAGGTCGATCACACGGTGCCGGAGCAGGTGGCGCGGTTGTTCGACGAGGTCGGCGAGCTGGACATCCTGATCAACGACATCTGGGGTGGCGACGAGCTGGTCGAGTGGGGGAAGAAGCTGTGGGAGACGAAGCTGGAGGATGGGCTGACGCTCATCGACCGGGCCATCAAGACTCACATCATCACCAGCTACCACGGCCTGCCGCGCGTGCGACCGGGCGGGCTGGTGGTCGAGATCACGGACGGCGATGGGTACTTCTACCGCGGACACTTTTTCTATGACCTGGTGAAGACCACGGTCATCCGGATGGCCTTTGCGCTCTCCGAGGAACTGAAGGGACGCGACATCACCGCCCTGGCCGTCACACCCGGCTTTCTGCGCTCGGAGTGGATGCTCGATCACTTCGGCGTGACGGAGGCGAATTGGCGGAACGCGGCGGAGAAGGACAAGGCCTTCATCGCCTCGGAGACACCGCTCTTCGTGGGCCGCTGTGTGGCAGCTCTGGCCGCGGACCCGAACGTCGCGGCGAAGAAGGGCCGCGTGTTTGCCTCGTGGGATCTGGGCGAGGAGTATCGCGTGATCGACGCGGACGGGACGCGGCCGCATTTTCTGCGCTGGCTGGAGGAGAACGAGCCGAAGATGGCGGCGGGGTGGAAGAAGCTCGACGACACGTTCTACTCGTACTGGGGCGCGATGCCGTACGGGATGCCGGGTTAGCGACTACCTCAGTCGTCGTTCTTGGCGGTCTTCTGCGTGGGGATGGCGCGGCGGTTGGAGCCGAAGAGGACCACGATCGATTTGCCCGTGGCGGGGCCTTTGGTGGAGCCGTCGATGATGGCGATGCCGCAGTGCTCGTAGTCACCGGACATGATGTTCGCGCGGTGGCCGGGGGATTCCATCCAGGCGGAGACGAGCACGGGGGCGGTCTCGAAGCCGGCGGCCAGGTTCTCGGCGGCGAAGGTGTAGAGGTAGCCGCGGGAGTGAAGCCAGAGGAAGGGCGAGCGGCCGTCGGGCGCTTCGTGGCTCCAGTAGGCCAGCTCTTCCATGTCCCGCATGCGGTCTTCGGCGGCCAGCGTCAGCCGCGCCTCGACGGATAGCGGCGGGAGGCCTGCTTCCGCGCGATAGTCGTTCATCAGCGCGACCACCGAGGCGACGGTGATCTCCGCCGGTTGCATCGCGGACGCGGACGCGGGGAGCAGCGCGACGAGAGCGAGCAGGATCAGGGCTGGGAGTTTCATTGGAGTAGGAGTTAGACGCCGTCGGGACGGACACGAAGGAAGAACGTGCACGCTTTGCCGGTCTTGGATTCGACCCACACAGAACCGCCGTGGGAGAGCGCAAATTCGCGGCACTTGAAGAGGCCGCGGCCGGTGCGCTCGGCGGAGCTGGGGCTCCAGACGAACGACGGCTCGAAGATCGCGGTGCGCAGTTCTTCGGGGACGATGGGGCCGTTGTCCATCACGAAGAAGAGCAGCAGCGGCTTGCCTTTGTGCTCCATCCAGCGCACGCCGATGACGACCTGCCCGCCGCTCGGGACGTAGTGCAGGGCGTTCTCCATCAGGATGAAGAGGGCCTGCGAGAGCTGGTGGTGGTCGGTGAAGCGCTCTTCGAGCTCCTGGACGTCGACCTGGAGCTGGATGCCCTTGAGATCGGCGTGCGCATGGAACTGGTCGGCCACCCGGCGGACCAGATCGGTGACCGTGGGCACCGGACGGATCGACGAGTCGGACTCTTCGACGCCCGGGGCAAGCTCGAGCGAGGAGAGCACCTGGTCGACAGCCGCGGCGGCATCGGTGAGGAAGTGCTCCTGGGTGGTGCGCGCGGCAGCGGTGAGGGAGTCGCGCAGCGCACGCAATGGACCGAGGACGGTCTCGCGGACGTACGTGACGAACGAGGCGTGCGAGTCGCCGATGGCCTCGGCAGGACGGAAGACCAGCGCCGCGCCGGAGGCGCCGCCGGACATCGGCACGAGGGTGTAGAGGTAGTTGCGGTTGGCAATGCGCAAGCCGGCCGAGGTGGGGACGGAGAGGTCGCCGACCCGGAGACCGAAGTGCGTTTCGAGATAGCGGAGGTTGGAGAGCTCGGACTGCGGGGCGTCGAAGAGCTTCCGGGCTTCGTCGGAGACGAACTTCACGCTGCGGTCGGGACCGAGCAGGATGGAAGCGACCCCGGCGGCGACGAGCAGGTTGACGACGCTGGTGACGGCCGGCGAGACGGAGTCCATGGGAAACGGAACGACCGGCGCCTTGGGAAAGGGATCGATCTGCGGGGCGGTCGCTGCCATGCTGACGGGCTGGCTCACGGGGTGGCTGTTGCCCGCCTGCTGCGGCGTTACGGGGTCGACGCTCGGGGGCGTCGGAACGTACAAGGAGGCGTCCGCGGCGGAGGTGGTGTTGATCGCCGGCGCTGACTTCTTTCGTGGCTTGTCGCACTTCTCACAGAGGATGCCTCCCCCTGTGATCTCGCAACCGCACATGAAGCATTTCCGTGCCATGAGGACGCTCGCAAAGAAATTGATCTTACGTCAAGTGATATAGAGTCACGCAACTTTCGGACGAGCCGAGGAGCGAAGAAGCATGAAAAACATAGTGGTCATCGGCGGCGGCACCATGGGCAACGGCATCGCCCACACCGCCGCGGCCAGTGGGCTGGATGTCACGCTCGTCGATGTTAACGACGACGTGCTCCGCCGCGCTGTGTCCACGGTCACAGGAAATCTCCAGCGCGGCGTCGATAAGGGGAAGATGACGGCCGAGGAGCGCGACGCCATCGTCGGACGCATCCGGCCCACCACCGACATCACCTCGATCGGCAATGCGGACATCGTCATCGAGGCGATCATCGAGCAGGTGGAGGCGAAGGTCTCGCTGTTCCGTCAGCTGGACCAGATCACCGGACCGGACTGCATCCTGGCCTCGAACACGTCCTCGATCTCGATCACAAAGATCGCGGCCGCCACGTCTCGTCCGGAGAAGGTCATCGGCATGCACTTCATGAATCCGGTGCCGGTGATGACGCTGGTGGAGGTGATCCGCGGCATCGCCACGTCGGATGAGACCTACCGGCAGGTGGAAGACCTCTCGAAAACG
>JAXDJK010000772.1:0-3891 GCA_034665665.1 Acidobacteriota bacterium | reverse complement strand
GGGTCGAATACATGATCGACCGGAAGCCGAAGAACAGATTGAGGATGGTGAGGGTGGTGGGAACGACGTAGATACCGCGTCGGAGGTTTTGCCGCACGTCGACGCGCTTCATCAGACGCGATCTTATGCAAAGGGGGTTCCGTTTGGAACCCCCAGGCGATCGGATGTTGTGTTTGAGACCGGGTCAGGCGATGGCGTGGGACGACTCGAACGTTCGAAGGCGCTCGGCCATCTGGTCCTTGAGGTGGAGTTTTCGCTTCTTCAGCGTCTTCTCCTCGATCTCTTCATCGGTCGTGATCTCGTTCTTCGAGGTCAACTCCATGAGACGACTCTCGCATGCGTGATGTTCTTCAGCCCACTCACGGAACTCCGGGTCTGCATCGGCGAGCATGCGCTGAATCTCTGCGGTATTCGACATCGATGATCTTCCTCCTTCGAAGTTCTATCCGCACGAAGAATTCTAGCATTCTGCCTGCCATGGAGGGGGTCAACTACAATCCGCCCGTGCAACGCGCCGTCACGATCGCTCTCGGCGTCGTCCTGCTCTCCGTGATCCTCACGCCCATCCAGCGGGAGCTGTACGTCGGCGACGAGACCAAGTACTCGCAGGTGGTGCGGGAGATGCGGGGCGGCTCGATTTTTCTGCCGACGCTGGAAGGCTCGCCCTTCACGCACAAGCCGCCGCTGCATTTCTGGATCATCGACGCGCTGACGGTCCCGTTCGGCGTGTACTCGATCTGGCCCTTCGTGATCCCCTCGCTGCTCGCGTTTGGTGCGCTGGTCTGGCTGCTGTACCGGATGGGAGGACCGTTCGCCGCGTTCGTGGGCGGGACGTCGCTGATGGTGTGGGGCTCGGCGCAGACGGCGCGGATGGACGTGAGTTTTACGGCGTTGCTCGTGCTGGCGGCGTGGTTGATCGAGCGGTTCCTGGCCCGCGATGATTTTCGCGCGCTGCTGTGGGCGGCGGTGGCGGTGGGGGTCGCGGCGCTGGTGAAGGGACCGATGGCGCCGGTGATCGCGATCTGTCTGCTGTTGTTCGAAGGACTGCGGCGGCGCCGGCTGCCGCGCGGCAATTACGTGCTGCCGGTGCTGGCCATGCTGGCGGTGCCGCTGCTCTGGCTGGTGCCGGCGGTGATCATCGGCGGGGAGAATTACTGGCGGGAGATCTTCTTCAAGCAGACGGTGGGCCGCGCGGTCGGCGCGTGGGTGCACAAGTCGCCGCCCTGGTTTTATCTGGCGCACGCGCCGGCGGACCTCGTGCCATGGTTCCTGCTGCTGGTGGTGGCGCTGGTGGCGGCGTACAAGCGCAACGACGAACGGGCGAAGTTCTTCATCAGCTGGCTCCTGGCGGTGCTGGTGCCGTACTCGCTGATCTCCTCGAAGCTCGACATCTACATGATGGCCATGATCCCGCCGGCGGCGCTGCTGATCGGCAGGCTGCTGGAGATCGAGGACCGCTGGTGGACCTGGGGGCGCCGGGCGAACCTGGTGATGCTGGCGCTGTTCGCGGTGATCGGTGCGGCCGGGCTGTTTCTGCAGCCGCACCACATCCATGGACTTGGCGGGAAGGGACCTGACGCGGAGCTGGTCTCGTTGCCGCGGGTGAAGGCGCTGTTCATCGTGATGCTCGTGGCGGCGATTGCGGGCGGCGTTGTGGCGTGGCGGAGCCGCGATCTGCGGGTCTCCACGCTGGCGGCCGGGTTCGTCCCACTGCTCGCGCTGATGTATCTCGGGGTGGCGCTGGTGCCGCTCGCGAATGACATGGCTTCCACGCGCCCGCTGGTGGCCGCCATCGCGGCGCAGCGCGTGCCGGCGGCGGAGGTGGCGTGCTACGTCTGTCCGCACCTGTGGGTGCGCGGGATGGCGCGCGAGCTGGAAGCGGTACGGCGCGTCGAGGCCGCCGAGCTGCAGACCTGGTCGCCGCGGGTGATCGTCACGCGCCGCAAGGACGCGGCCGCCATCGCACCGGCGCTGCAGGGCTATCGGAAGGCCGGCGAGTTCCGCATGATCGGAAAGTGGTTCGATGTCTATCGACGTTAAGCGCCGCTACGCGTCCGCGGCGTTCGTGACGCTGCTGATCCTGTCGGTGTTCTGGCCGTCGCCGGTGGTGTCGACGAACCAGCTCTGGCTGCACGCGCCGGTCGACGTGGACGAGCTGTCGTTCCTCGGCCGCGAGGCGCCGCAGTGGGACGCGGTGTTCTGGTGCTTCGCCGGCCTCCTGCTGCTGGCCATCGTGCAGTCGGCGGAAGCGGGCGACGTGCGCGAGCCGCTGCGGCAGTTGCGTGGTTTCCGCGTGACACGTCCGCTGGTGCTGCGCGCGCTGGCGGCGCTGGTGGGTGGCGGCGTGCTCACGGCGCTGGTGTGGCGGCTGGCCGATCAGCGTGTGCTGGCCTGGGCGGAAGGGGTGCAATCCGAGGGGATCGAGGATGCCATCCGCATCGTCAATCGCTTCGGCGGCGGGATGAATCCGGTGTTGATCGTCGGCTTCTTCCTGATCGCCGGGATCGCGTACGCACGTCCGCGCTGGGTGTCGTATGCCGTGGCCATGGCCATCGCCGGGCTCGGCGCCGGCATCGTGGCGCAGGTGATCAAGCAGCTGGTGGGCCGTGCGCGTCCGGAACTCTGGCTCGGGCCCGCGCACTATGCACCCGGATCGTCGACGTCCTTTCCCAGCGGCCACACGGTCGGCGCGTTCGCGCTGGCGGGTGTGCTGGTCTTCGGCTCACGGAGCGTGACCCTGCGCGTGGTGGCGCTGCTGCTGGCGATCGCGGTGGGGCTCTCGCGGATCCTGGCGTTCCGTCACTGGGCGTCGGACGTCACGGCCTCGGCGGTGGTCGGACTGGTGGTGGCGTGGCTGGTCATCACCAGCGTGACGCGTCTCACATCCGATCGCGATCCTCGACCGTAGAGTACGCGTCCGAAGCGAGGGAATTGTCATGCCGCGTCAGCGCCTATCACTCATCAACTACGACGTGCTCCGCGAGCTGTGCGATACCTGCCGCAAAGAGCGTTTCCACTTCGTTCCCATCGGCGCCGCGCCGGCGACCGGCTCGTGCAAGAGCTGCGGCTCGTCGGAGTCGAAGCTGGCCGATCTCAGCGATACCTCGATCTGGCGCCTGATCACCCACGCCAACGGCGATGTGGTGGTCGTCCCGATGATCGCGCCACGCCCGGCCATCGCCATCGACTGAGGGTTTTGCGCCTGCTGCGCCTGCCGCTTTTGTACAGCCACAGGCGCCGCGCGTGGTCGACACGCGTATCATTTCGGCGTGCGGCAAGTTCCCGAGATCCCGGCGACCTACGACGACATCATCCACGCTCCCGAGCACATGGTGGCGGAGATCGTCGATGGCGAACTATTCACCTCACCTAGGCCGCCGTCGCGACATTCACGGGCGTGTGGTGTCCTGTCTACGCGCCTGGGCTGGGCCTTCGATGAAAGTTTCAAAAGCGGGGGTGGTTGGTGGGTCATGCGGGAGCCGGAAGTGTATTTCGGCACCGATGTGTACGTCCCGGATCTGGTTGCGTGGCGGCGAGAGCGGATGCCGCAGATTCCGGATGCACAGGGATTCACGTTAGTACCCGATTGGGCATGCGAGGTAGTTTCGCCGTACACCGCGCGGCTTGACCGGGGCAGGAAACTCCTTGGCTATGCCCGGCACGGCGTCGATTGGGTATGGGTCGTCGATCCTGGTCCTCAGGTGGTTGAGGTGTTTCACCGTACCGGTGAGCATCTGACGTGGACAGCCGCGTTCGAACGTAACGACACGATGCGCGCGGAGCCATTCGAGACGCTCGAGATCCAGCTCGCGGATCTCTGGCGTTACCAGTAGGCGTGAGGGTAGCGCAGGCCGAAACCGTGGCGGACTACGCGAAGCGTTTGGAGTGCGG